>DAORNX010000343.1:0-3356 GCA_035441225.1 Caulobacter sp. | reverse complement strand
CGTCCGCACCAGCTGGGCCGGCTCGGCGGCCTGCGCCGGCGACATGCGCAATCCCACGCCGGCCAGCGCGGCGGCGGCGACGCCCACGCCGGCGACGGCGCCCACAACGAATCCGGTCTTCCTGGCGACCATCTGTGTTCCGTTCCTGTCCCGCCTGCGCGGGCCCGTTTGCTGTTTTCGATGCCAAAGAGCGTGACCGCTCTCAAGTTATCTTTCCGTCATCCGACCATGGGCTTCTTGGGGCCGGATCGCGGCGCAATCGTGTCACGGGCCTTCGTCGTCCAGCAAGGCCGACAGTCGCGTTTCTTCCTCGCCGCTGAGATCGGCGGTCCCCTCGCGGCGGCGCCATCGTGCGGCCAGCAGGACCAGGCCCGCGACGACAGCCAGGAACGGGGCCAGCCAGAGCGCGGCGTTGCCCGGGCTGAAGGCCGGCTTGAGCAGCACGAACTCGCCATAGCGGTCGGTCAGGAAACGCTTTACCTGGGCGTCGGAACGCCCCGCGGCGACCTGCTCGCGCACAACCCGTCGCAGATCGGCGGCCAGCTCCGCGTCGGAATCGTCGATCGATTCGTTCTGGCACACGAGGCAGCGCACCTGGCTGAACAGCGTCCGCGCCCGGGCCTCCTGGGCCGGATCGGGCAAGCGCTCCGACGGGTCGGAGGCGGCCGCGAGGCTCAACGCCGCGGCCAGCGCCAGAAGCAGCCGGTTCCTCATGGCCTGCGTCCCACGGCGAAGCGCAGTCGCCGGTCCGACAGCGACAGCAGGCCGCCCAGGGCCATCAGCAGCGGTCCCAGATAGATCAGCTGGACCCAGGGATTGTAGTAGCTGCGCACCAGCCAGGCCGGCGCGCCGTCCGCCCCCGCGCGGCGCTCGCCCAGCACGACATAGACCTGGCTGAAGCCGAGGTTGCACAGGGCCACTTCGGAGGTCGTCTGCCGCCCGGCCGGGTAGAAACGCCGCTCCGGCGTCGGCGCGCAGACCGGCCGTCCGGCCCGGGTCACGGCGACCTGGCCGCGTTCGGCGAGATAGTTGGGGCCATCGATGGTTCCGACATCCTTGAGCGTCAGCTCGAACGCGCCCAGCCGCAGGTGACCGCCGACCGACAGCGCCTCGGCGGCCTCGACCTTCCACGCCGTCTCGAAACAGGCGCCCAGAATGAAGACGCCCAGCCCGGCGTGTGCGAGGGTCATGCCCCAGGCGCCCCGCGGAAGGCCGGTCAGGCGGCGGCGAACTTCGGGCCAGGGCGCGCGGAACGCCTTGGCCCGCTCGGCGACCTCCGCCACGGCCCCGGCGATCAGCCAGGCGCCGAGGGCGACCCCGGCGCTTGCCAGCGCCTTGCGCGGACTGACCAGGCCGAACACGGCCAGGCCCGACAGCACGGCGGCGGCGGCGGCCAGCTTCAGGCGCTCCGCCCCGGCGACAAGATCGCCCCGCTTCCAGGCGGTCAGGGGCCCGAACGGCAGCACCAGCATCGCCAGCGCCATCAGCGGCGCGAAGGTCAGGTTGAAGTAGGGCGGCCCGACGGAGACGGTCTCGCCGCCGATGGCCTCGCGGATCAGCGGAAACAGCGTGCCCAGCATCACCGTGGCGGTGGCCGCGGTCAGCAGGATGTTGTTGAGCACGATCAGGCTTTCGCGGCTCGCCGGAGCGAACACGCCGCCCGGCGGCAGGGCGGGCGCGCGCCAGGCGAACAGGGCGAAGGCCGCGCCCGAGGCGACGCCGAGGATCGACAGCAGCAGAACGCCGCGGGTCGGATCGACGGCGAAGGCGTGCACGCTGGTCAGCACGCCGGACCGCACGAGAAAGGCGCCGAGCATGGAGAAGGTGAAGGCCGCCAGCGCCAGGAAGACCGTCCAGCCTGACAGGGCCCCGCGCTTCTCGGTGACCACCGCCGAATGCAGCAGCGCGGCGCCGATCAGCCAGGGCATGAACGAGGCGTTTTCGACCGGATCCCAGAACCACCAGCCGCCCCAGCCGAGCTCGTAGTAGGCCCAGAACGAGCCCAGCGCGATGCCGATGGTCAGGAAGCTCCAGGCGGCCAGCGTCCAGGGCCGCACCCAGCGGGCCCAGGCCGCATCCACGCGCCCCCCGATGAGGGCCGCGACGGCGAACGAGAAGACGACGGAGAAGCCGACGTAGCCGAGGTAGAGGAACGGTGGATGGGCGGCCAGCGCCGGGTCCTGCAGCAGCGGGTTGAGCGAGCGCCCCTCGATCGGCGCGGTCAGCAGCCGGGCCAGCGGATTGGATGCGAACACGGTGTAGGCGAGGAACAGCAGGCCCAGCAGGCCCTGCACGCCCAGAACCCGGCTCTTCAGAGCGGCGGGCAGGCCCCGGCCGAAGCCGGCGACGGCGGCGCCGTAGCCCGTCAGGATCAGGCACCAGAGCAGCATGGAGCCCTCGTGACTGCCCCAGGCGCCGGCCACCTTGTACAGCAAAGGCTTGGCCGTGTGGGAGTTGGCGGCCACGTTGGCCACGGAGAAGTCCGACGCGACGAAAGCCGCAACGAGCACGACGAAGGCTACGGCGACGGCCAGGAAGGCTCCGATGGCGGCCCCCTCCCCGGCTCCGGCCAGTACGGGCCGCCGGGCGCCGGCGAAGCCGAGCCCCGTCTGCGCGAAGGACAGCGCCAGGGCGAGAGTCAGGGCGAAGGCGCCGAGTTCGACGGTCATGGCTTGGCGTAGGTCGGGCTGGCGCCATCGCCGCGCCACTCGCCCTGCTTCTTCAGGGCCTTGGCGACGTCGCGCGGCATGTATTTCTCGTCGTGTTTGGCCAGAACCCGTTTGGCCCGGAACACGCCGTCCTCGCTGAAGGTCCCCTCGGCGACGACTCCCTGACCCTCGCGAAACAGGTCGGGCAGATCTCCGCGATAGGTTACGCGGACGGTCTCGGTCTGGTCGGAGATCGCGAAATCGACCTGCCCGTCGGGATGCTTGACCACGCTGCCCGGCAACACCAGTCCGCCGAGCTGCACGGCGCGGCCGGGCGCGACATGAGCCTCCCGGGCCTGCGCCGGCGTGTAGAACAGCGAGATCGAATCCCGCAGGCCCCACAGGGTGAGCCCCGCCGCCAGCGCCAGCACGGGCGCGATGGCCAGCAGGATCGTCAGCCGGCGCCGCGCGGTGCGGGATTTCGGCCAGAAGCTCATTGGGCGGCCTCGTCGAGCGCTTTGAGGATGTCGGGACGCCCCTTGTAGAGGGCGCGGGCGCGAGCCAGGGCGGCGTCCCGCTTGGCGGTTTCCCCCAGCACCGACCACGCGCGGACCAGCCGCACCCAGCCCTGGGGGTCGTCGGGAGTCTTCTCGAGGCGAGCCGCCAGGCCTTCGACCATGCCGCGGATGGCCGCGGCGTCGGGCTGGG
>DAORNX010000342.1:2964-3359 GCA_035441225.1 Caulobacter sp. | reverse complement strand
CTTTCTGCTCCTCGTCGTCCAGCACGGCGATCTCGGATTCGATCTGGGCCGAGATGACGACGGAGTTGGCGTTGTCCTGGGCCGCGCGGGCCGCGACCTTGGCCGACAGGTCGTTGCCCTTGTCGGCCGAGCCTTCCTCGACATTGGCGACATAGAGGGCGGGCAGGGCGGTCAGCAGCTGCAGCATGTCCCAGGCCTTCTTGTCCTCCTTGGACACTTCGGCGGTGCGGGCGGGCTTGCCGGCGTTCAACTGGGCCAGGGCCAGATCGACCAGCTTCAGCGTCAGGGCCGATTCCTTGTCGCCGCCCTTGGCCCGTTTCTCCAGCTGGGGCCGACGACGCTCCAGGCTTTCCATGTCGGCCAGCATCAGCTCGGTCTCGATGATCTCCAGGTCG
>DAORNX010000342.1:0-2813 GCA_035441225.1 Caulobacter sp. | reverse complement strand
CGACGAAGGTGATGCGGGCGGGGATGATCTCCTTGGAGCCAGCGATCTCGGCCAAAGCGTTCAGGCGCGGCTCCGGCACGGCCACGTCGCCGGTGTTCGGCTCGATGGTGCAGAACGGATAGTTGGCGGCCTGGGCCGACGCGGTCTGGGTCAGGGCGTTGAACAGGGTCGACTTGCCCACGTTGGGCAGGCCGACGATCGCGACTTTCAGGGCCATTGGAGCTTTCGGGATTGGGCAGGGCGTTCAGAGGGCGCGACCTAGCACGTCCTCGGGCATATGGCGAAAGGGATTGATCGCCTGAACGACGCCGTAGACCTGGCCATCGTTGAGATCCTCGGTGAGGAAGTGGGCGCAGCCGGCCGCGTTGGCGGAAGCAAGCAGGAGGGCGTCCCAGATTCTGACGTCGTAACGATCCTGCAGCGCCCAGGCCGCGAGGACCGTGCTGAAGTCCAGCGGCGCGATCACCCAGCGCTCGAACCGGACCAGCATGGCGCGGACACCATCGGCGACGGGGTCGAGGCGATGCTTGAGGGTCAGGACCGCGTAGGCCTCATTCAGAACCTGAGGACTCATCACGATCAGATCGGAAGGGCCGAGGTGTTTCAGCCACGCCCGCGCGCTCTCGCGCTTCTCCGGGCTCCGCCGGTCCAGGCTGTAGATGACGACGTTCGAGTCCACGAAGACGGTCGTCATAGATTTCGTCCCTGTCGAGTCGTGCAGCGCCAAGGTCCCAGCCGGGATGATCGAGGATGGCCTGGATCGCCTGCCGTCCGGCCGCCCGCCTCGCTGTGGCTTCGTCGGCGCCGGCCCGTTCGCGCGAGAGGCGCTCACCCAGCCAGCGCGAGACACTCTGGCCAGCCCGGGCCGCCTCGACCCGCACCCAGGTCAGTGTGTCCTCATCCATGCTGACGGTGACGTTCTTCATCACACGAACTTCGTGATCCACGGACTTCGTGTCAAGGCTGGTCGTCGCGCGCCTGTTTGCGGGGATCGGCCTTGGCCGCCGGGGCCAGCCGCAGGACCTCGGCCTGGTAGCGGTCGTCGTCGCCGGCCGCCGCGAACGGCAGGGCGTCGGCCAGGGCGTCGAGCATCGGGTCCAACCAGACCCGGTCGGCCTTGGGAAAGTCGCCGAGCACGTAGTGCATTACCGCGTCGCGGTCGCCCGGATGGCCGACGCCGATGCGGGCGCGGCGGAAGTCGGCGCCGACCTGGCTGGTCACCGAGCGGATGCCGTTGTTGCCCGCCGCCCCGCCGCCCGTCTTCATGCGGAAGCGGCCGGGGGCCAGGTCGATCTCGTCATGGAAGACGATCACCTCGGCGGGCTTGAGCTTGAAGAAGCGCGCCGCCTCGCCGACCGCGCGTCCGGTCTCGTTGTAATAGGTCTGGGGCTTCAGCATCAGCAGCCTGATCGGCCCGTCCGGCGTCGTGACCTCGCCCTCGCAGGCCAGACCCTGGAAGCGCGCGCGCCAGGGGGCCGTGGCCCAGCGGCGGGCGATGGCGTCGACGGCCATGAAGCCGACGTTGTGGCGGTTCTTTTCGTACTTGGGCCCCGGGTTGCCGAGGCCGGCGAGGATCAGCGTCACGTCGGTCTCCCTGCGCCGTCCGATGGGCTCAAACGAAAACGGGCGAGCCTAGGCCCGCCCGTTTCCAGCAACAATGCGAGGCCCGTATCAGGCTTCAGCTTCGCCTTCGGCCGCTTCAGCGGCTTCCGACATGCCGGCCGAGGAGACCTTCAGGGTGGCCAGCACGAAGTCGCGGTCGGCCACGACCGGGGTCACGCCCTTGGGCAGGGTGATGTCGCCGATGCGGATGGTGTCGCCGAGCTGGCTGTTGCTCAGGTCGAACACCAGCTCTTCCGGGATGGCGTCGGCCGGGCAGTTGAGGTCGACGTCGTGGCGCACGATTTCCAGCGACCCGCCCTGCTTGAGGCCCGGGCAGACCTCCTGGTTCTTGAAGTGCACCGGGATGGCGATGCGGATGGTGGAGCCTTCCTCGACGCGCAGCAGGTCGAAGTGCACCGGCTCGTCCGTGACGGGATGGAACTGGATGTCCTTGGCGATGACCGGCTGGCTCTCGTCGCCGTACTTCAGCGTCACCAGATGGCCGTGCAGCTGCCCGGTGTAGAGCGACTTGCGGAATTCGTTGGCCTTGACCGAGATGGCCACGGGACCCTTGGGGCCGCCGTAGAGCACGCCCGGCACCTTGCCGGCGCGGCGGGCTTCACGGGCGCCGCCCGTGCCGGTGCGGTCGCGGACTTCGACGTTCAGGACGATCTCGGCCATGGTCTCACGGTTCTCAAAACGAAGTCGCCGCGGCAGAAAGGCTCCGCGCGGCGACGGTCGGTGAATTCAGGGTTGCGCTCGATACACGCTTTCAGCGGGCGGCGCAACGCCGCCGCCGAGTCTATCGACGGCGCGTCGGGGCCGCCGCCGAGGCGGTGGTTTTCTTCTTCGGCCCGCTGGCCGTGACGACCGGCGGCCGGACCGGCTCGGGCGGCATGGTCGCCCCCGTCCACTTGACCATGCAGGAGCCGGTATCGATCAGGATGTGCTGGCCGAGGCAGAAAATGTCCTCGTAGTGCGGCTTGGACACGGCCAGGCACTGGTAGAGGTTCAGCTTGGCCATGTTCAGGCAGTAGGCGGCGTTCGGCTCGGCCGACAGGCTGGTGAGCGAGTCGAGATTGGCTTCGCCGGCCTCGCCCAGCGCGGCCAGTGCGGCCAGGGTCAGGCCACGCACGACGATCGGCGACCAGGGCGGCGGGGCCGAGACCGGAGTCAGGCCGAGCGGCGCGGCGGCGTCGGGGCCGGCGCTC
>DAORNX010000341.1:0-3365 GCA_035441225.1 Caulobacter sp. | reverse complement strand
GTCGTCGCCGGGCCGCGCCCAGCCGATGTCGCCGCCGGTCAGGGCGGCGGAGGCCACGCCGGTCAGCACGCCGCCGATCGCCAGCAGCCCCAGTCCGATCAGCGCGGCCAGGCCGAAAGTGGCCAGCTTGCCCAGCAGCAGGTTGGCCCGGGTGTTGCGCGGCGTCAGGAAGCGCCAGGTCTCCCACCGGTAGTCGCCGGCGAATATCGCCGAGCCGGCCATCAGGAAAAACAGCTGCACGATGAAGAAGTTGGAGCTGGAAACGGATTCCACGGCCTGGCTCAGCAGGTATACCGGCGCCCGTCCCAGGGCGGCCGCCGCCTCGCCGCGCGCGCCGGCCGCGTGCAGCAGGTTGCGCATGAACAGGCCCTGGATCACGCCCAGCGCCAGCCCGAACAGCGGCACGAAGGCCAGGCTCCAGAACACCGTCCCGCGCGCCTTGAAGAAGCGCAGTCGCTCGGCGGCGAAGGCGTCAGCCAGCATCGGTCTCTCCCGTATGGCTGAGGAACACCTTCTCCAGGTCGCCGCCGACCCAGCGGGCCTCGGTGATCTCGATACCGGCCTTGACCAGCGCGGCGATCAGCGCCGGCGCCTCGGCGCGGGGCAGGGCTGCGAACACCGCGTCCGGGCCGTCGGCCACGCCGCGGTCGCCGAGAATCTCCAGCACCTTGGCCGTCGGGCTCGCCAGCAGCCGCAGCCGCTCATTGATGCCGGTCAGGGCGTCGACCCGTCCCTCGGCCACGAGCTTGCCGCGGTCGAGGATGGCCACCGCGTCGCAGACCCGCTGCACCTCGTCCAGCTGGTGGCTGGCCAGGATGACGGTCACCCCGTCACGGTCGGCCAGCTCACGCATCAGGGCGCGCATCTCGAGGATCCCGGCCGGATCCATGCCGCTGGTCGGCTCGTCGAGGATCAGCAGCTCGGGCCGTGTCAGCAGGGCGGCGGCCAGGGCCAGCCGTTGCTTCATCCCGACGGAATAGCCGCTCACCTTGCGGTCCGCCGCCTCGGTCAGCCCGACCCGGGCCAGCCAGCCGTCGAGGTCCGCCGCCTTCTCACCCGACTCGAGGGCCAGCATCCTCAGCGTGTCGCGCCCGGTCAGCCAGGGCAGGAAGCGCGGCGTCTCGATGACCGCACCGATCCGGCGCAGGGCCTTGATGTCGCCGGCCTTCTCGCCGAGCAGCCGGGTCTCGCCGATGGTCGGCCGGACCAGGCCCAGCACGATGCGGAACAGGGTGCTCTTGCCCGCGCCGTTGGGGCCGAGGATGCCGAAGATGCCGCCGCGCGGGATGTTCAGCGACAGCCCGTCCAGCGCCTTGACCGTCCCGTAGGTCTTGCTGACCCCGGCGGCCTCGAGGGCGAAATTCATCGGGTCATCCGGCGGTCCGCTCCCGGTCATTGCGGCGTGACAGAAGCCGACTATGACGAGGTCGCTTGAGTCCGCCAAGCGCGCCGGTCCAGATGGGCGCCTGACTCCCGGGGGGAAGACCATGAGCCGCCTCATCCGCCGCATTCTTCTGGCCGTTTCGGCGGCGCTGCTGCTGGCCGGCCCGGCCGCCGCCGCGGAGCGGGCGCCGTTGATTCTGATCTCCATCGACGGCTTCCGCGCCGACTACGCCACCCGTGGCCTGACGCCGACCCTGGCGGCCCTCGCCGCCGACGGGGCCTGGGCCAGGGAGGGCATGCGGCCGTCGTTCCCGAGCAACACCTTCCCCAACCACTACACCCTGGTCACCGGCCTGCGCCCCGATCACCACGGGATCACCGACAACACCCTCTACGACGCTGCCCGCCCGGACGTGAAGTTCAGCATGGGCGCCCGCGAACAGGTGCAGGACGCCTTCTGGTGGAACGACGGTGAGCCGGTCTGGGTGACGGCCGAGCGCGCCGGTCTGAAGACGGCGACGATGTACTGGCCCGGTTCCGAAGCGGCGGTGCAGGGGGTGCGCCCGACCACCTGGTCGATCTACGACGAGGCGGTCACGGCCTTCGACCGCGTCGACCGGCTGCTCGGCTGGCTGGACCGGCCCGCGGCCGAACGCCCCGCCTTCCTGACGCTGTATTTCGAGGCGGTCGACACCGTCGGCCATCGCGGCGGACCGGATGGCCCGGACATGCCGAAGGCCCTCGGCGAGGTCGACGCGGCCCTGGCCCGGCTGGTCGCCGGGCTGAAGGCGCGCGGCCTCTATGACAAGGTCAACATCGTCGCGGTCGGCGATCACGGGATGATGGAGATCACGCCCGAGCGGGTCATCTTCCTCGATGACGTCACTGCGCCCGAGAGCTTCCGCTGGATCACCCTTGGCGGGTTCGCCGGACTGGTTCCGTTGACGCCGGCGGCGGAAGCGGCCCTGCTGGCCGAGCACGGCCACATGGAGTGCTGGCGCAAGGGCGAGATTCCGGCCCGCTATCACTACGGGAGCCACAGGCGCATCCCGCCGGTCATCTGCCTGGCCCAGACCGGCTGGATCATCACCACCCGCGCCTGGTACGCCCGCCGGCCGATGACCGGTCCGGCCGGTTCGCACGGCTTCGATCCGGAGGACGTGCGCATGCGGGCGCTGTTCGTCGCCCACGGCCCCGACATCCGGCCCGGCGTGCTGCTGCCGGTCTTCGACAACGTCTCGGTCTATCCGCTGCTGATGGCCCTGCTGGGCTTGACGCCGCGCCCGAATGACGGCGACCCGGCGGCCACCGCGCCCGCCCTGCGCTGAGTCCGTGGGCGGAAGCGCCAGGTTGACGAGATAGTTTCTATATGCGTGAAATATTGCGATAATTGAAACGGGAGGCCGCCGTGCCCGCGAAACCCGCCCTGTCGTCCGCCCTGGTCTATCGCGACCCGATGGCGGCGTTGAAATGGCTCGAGAAGGCCTTCGGCTTCGAGACCACCCTGCTGATCGAGGACGCGGACGGGAACCTGGCCCATTCGCAGATGGCCTGGGGCGACAGCCTGGTGATGGTCGGCAACGAATGGACCGACGAGCACCGCAGCCCGGCCTCGATCGGCGGCCTGATGACCCAGACCGTGCATATCCAGCTGGCCGACGGCCAGGGGACGGTGGACGAGCACTGCGCGCGGGCCCGCAAGGCCGGAGCGGAGATCATCGTCGAGCCGGAGACCCAGTTCTATGGCGATCGCACCTATCGCTGCAAAGACCCCGAGGGGCACATCTGGACGGTCAGCCAGACGGTCCAGGTCATGGCCCCCGACGAGTGGGACAAGGCGGGCATGGGCCTCAAGACCACGGTCTACAAGGCCTGATGCCCTCGGCCGCCCTCGACCGCACCCTGGCCGCCCTGGCCGATCCGCACCGCCGGCGGGTGGTCGAGCTGCTGCGCGAGCGGCCGCGCCGCGCCGGGGATCTAGC
>DAORNX010000340.1:0-3369 GCA_035441225.1 Caulobacter sp. | reverse complement strand
GGGCCACCACCAAACGCCCGGCCAATGCCGCCGCGGCCGAACCGGCCGGCGCGCCGGGCAAGCCTGGCCTGGCCGTCTCGCCGCTGGCCGTGCCCTTCCCGAAGATGCCGCCGATCGGCGGTGTCCAGATCGGTATCGGCCGGGCCGGCTTCTACAAGCACGAGCGGCCGGATCTGCTGGTCATGCGCTTCGCCAAGGGCACCAGCTGCGGCGGGGTGTTCACGCGCCACGGTGTCGGGTCGGCGCCGGTCGACTGGTGCAAGAAGCAGCTCGAAAACTCGGGCGGCGAGGGTGTTCAGGCCCTGGTGGTCAATGCCGGCTGCGCCAACAGCTTCACGGGCAAGCCCGGCGCGGACGCCGTGAGGCGGGTCGCCGGGGCCGTGGCCAAGCGCTTCGACTGCCGCCAGCGCGATGTGATGATGGCGTCCACCGGGGTCATCGGCGTGGTGCTGGACGACGGCAAGATCACCAGCCGCCTGCCCGAGGTCGATGGCCGCCTGACCGACGACGGCTGGGCCGACGCGGCCCGCGCCATCATGACCACCGATACCTTCGCCAAGGGCGCCACGGCCACCGCGAAGATCGACGGCAGGACCGTCCGCATCAACGGCATCGCCAAGGGCTCGGGCATGATCGCGCCCGACATGGCCACCATGCTGGCCTTTGTCGCCACGGACGCGGCCATCGCCCCCAAGGCGCTGCAGACCCTGGTCAGCCTCTATACGCGCACGACGTTCAACGCCGTCACGGTCGACGGCGACCGCTCGACCAACGACACCCTGCTGCTGTTCGCCACCGGCGCCTCGGGCGCGCCGCGCATCAGCCGGGCCGGCGACCACCGGCTGGCCGACTTCCGCGAGAAGCTCGAGGCCCTGCTGCTGAACCTGGCCCTCCAGCTGGTCCGCGATGGCGAGGGGGCGACCAAGTTCGTCAAGATCAACGTCACGGGGGCCGAGAGCGCCGCCAGCGCCCGCAAGATCGCCCGCACGGTGGCCGAAAGCCCGCTGGTCAAGACCGCCTTCGCCGGCGAGGACGCCAACTGGGGCCGTATCGTCATGGCGGTCGGCCGGGCCGACGAGCCGGTCAACCGCGAGAAGATGAGCGTCGCCTTCGGCAAGCTGGTCGCCGCCCACGACGGCATGGTCTCGCCGACCTACTCCGAGGCCAGGATGAGCGCCTACATGAAGAAGCCGGAGCTCGAGGTCAGCATCGACGTCGGCGTCGGCCGGGGCGTGGCGACGGTCTGGACCTGCGACCTGACCAAGCAGTACGTGGCGATCAACGGCGACTACCGGAGCTAGGCCGGCGGTCGTCCCGGAGGGGGCCGGCGGCGGGCCGAACTCGCCTCTGGAACAAAATACGAACACTTGCTAGGCTGGTCCGTCAACGAAGGTTGCAGCCGATGAAACCCACCGTGGCCATCCTCGGCGCCAATGGCGTCTACGGGCGACACCTGACCCCCCGACTGGTCGCGGCGGGCTATCGCGTCCGCGCCCTGGTGCGGCGAGTCGAGGCCGCGGGCGTGGCGCGGGCATGCGGGGCCGAGGTCCGGGCGGCGGACATCTTTGACCCGGACAGCCTCCGCCGCGGCCTGGACGGCTGCGACACCTGCATCAACCTGGCGACATCCCTGCCCGGCCCCAGCGGCCGCGGCGACTATGACGTCAACGACAGGGTGCGCCGCGAGGGCGTTCCGCTGTTGCTGGAGGCCTGCCGCCAGACGGGCGTCACCCGTCTGCTGCAACAGAGCATCGCCATGGTCGGGGCGGCCGGGGAGGCGCTGGTCGACGAGGACACCGTCCGGCGGCCGGACAGCGACGACGTCTCGGCCCGCGCCATCGCCGCGACGCTCGACATGGAGGAGGCCGTGCGAGCCTCCGGGCTCGACTGGGTCATCCTGCGGGGCGGTCTGTTCTACGGGCCGGGGACGGGGTTCGACGACGACTGGTTCGCGCGCGCCGCGGCCGGACGGCTGCGGTTGCCGGGAGACGGCTCGGACTTCGTGTCGCTGGTCCACATCGCCGACATGGCCGCCGCCACCGTCGCCACACTGGCGGCCTGGCCCTCGCGACAGACCCTGATCATCGCCGACGACCGGCCGGCGCGCTGGCGCGAGGTCTTCGACCATGTCGCGGAGGTGGCCGGCGCCGATCCGCCCTCGCCGGGCGGCCGCGCCGGGTTCCCTGCCTTCCGGGTCAGCAATTCGCGGGCCCGGCAGGTCCTTGGCTGGTCTCCGGCCTACCCGGACTACCGGGCCGGGCTGGCGCGATAGGCCAGCGGCCGGGCTTTGGCTGGCGCAGGGCGAGGACGACTGCTAGTCGATCGCCATGTCCGAGCCCCTCCCCGCCAAGCCGATCCTGCTGGTCGCCGCCGCCGCGCTGATCGACGTCGATGGCCGGGTGCTGATCTGCCAGCGGCCGCGGGGCAAACAGCTGGCCGGCCTGTGGGAGTTTCCGGGCGGCAAGGTCGAGGCCGGCGAGACGCCCGAGACCTGCCTGATCCGCGAACTGAAGGAAGAACTGGGCATCGGCGTGACCCAGGCCTGCCTGGCCCCGTTCGTTTTCGCCAGCCACGGTTACGATTCGTTTCACCTGCTCATGCCACTCTACCTGTGCAGGCGCTGGGACGGCTTTGTCACGGCGCACGAGCATGAGGCGCTGGCGTGGGTGAAGCCCGACAAGCTCTCCGACTATCCGATGCCGCCGGCCGACGCGCCGCTGGTCGCCTTTCTGCGCGATCTCATCTGAAGCGCTTCTGGCGCGACCAGTCCGGCGCCACGGCGATCGAATACGGCCTGATCGCCTCGCTGGTGTTCCTGGTCATCGTCACCTCGGTGACGGTGTTCGGCGGCAAGACCTCCGACAAGATGCAGTACGTCAGCGACGCCATCGCCGCCGCGATCAACTAGCCTTCGGCGACAGCTTGCGCATTCGCGGGCCAGGCGCCGGCAGGGGGACAGCTTACCCTGTCCCCATCCCCGTCCCGCCCTAGCGCGGCGCCTTCCGCTCCACCGTCCCCAGGGCGTCGGCCAGACGCATCTTCGCCGAGCCCGGTTTGAGCGGCTTCTGCTGGCTCTCGTGCGGGGCCCAGCCGGTGACGGTGAGGATCTCGAACGTCGCGACGACCTTGCCGTCCGGGCCGCTGAACCGCTGGGCATAGAGCTCCAGCGCCCGCATCAGGACCCGGCGGGTCAGCGGCCGGCGCGGCCGCTCGCGCAGGACATTGGTCTCGCCCATCGCCCGCAGGTCGCGCAGCAGGGCCAGAGGGCTGGCGTAGCGCACGGTCACGCTGTCGACGTCGGCCACCGGCAGGGCGAAGCCGGCCCGCTGCAGCAGCGCGGCGGCGTCGAAGGCGTCGGCGAACGGCGAG
>DAORNX010000339.1:0-3407 GCA_035441225.1 Caulobacter sp. | reverse complement strand
GTCGGTCGTCACCGCCTGGGTGCGGGCGCCGAGCCAGGGGCGGATGACCACATGGCCGCCGCCGAGCGCGGTGCTGACCACCTGCCGGGCCATGGCCGCCGGAATGGCGAAGCCGACGCCCGACGACTGGCCCGACCGCGACAGGATGGCGGTGTTGATGCCGACCAGGTCGCCGTCCATGTCGACCAGGGGGCCGCCGCTGTTGCCCGGATTGATGGCCGCGTCGGTCTGGATGAAGAAGCTGTAGTCGGTGATGCCGACGTTCGAGCGGGCCGTGGCCGAGACGATGCCATTGGTCACCGTCTGGCCGACCCCGAACGGGTTGCCGATGGCCAGCACCAGGTCACCGACCTCAAGCGTCTCCTGATCGTCGATGGCGATCACCGGCAGGCGCTCGCCGCCGGTGTCGATCTTCAGCACCGCCAGGTCGGCCCGCGCGTCGGCCAGCAGCACCCTGGCCGGAAACTCCCGCCGGTCGGCGAGCTGGACCACGATCTCGTCGGCGCCGTCGATGTTGTGGTTGTTGGTCAGGATCACCCCGTCGGCGCGGACGATGGCCCCCGAGCCGAGCGACTGGGCGATCCGCTCCTGCGGCACCCCGCCGCCCGTGAACAGGTCCCAGAACGGGTCGACCCGCTGGCGCACGACCCGCCGGCTGGAGACGTTGACCACCGCCGGGGCGGCCTTCTTCACCACCGGGGCGAAGGAGGTCTTCATGCTCTCGACGCTGGCCGGCGGAGCCTTGGTCGGCTGGACCAGACCGACGTCCTGGGCCTGGGATTTCGAAGCCGGGTCGGAACAGGCGGCCAGCAGGGCCAGGGTGGGAATCAGCAGTTTCACGGCGCGCATGAGGTCTTTCAGATCGAGGTTGCCCCGGCCGCAATGCAGCGAAGATTTCGGGCGCAATGATGGCGATGAAAGACCTCAGGCCGGCAGGGGTTCCGCGATCCTCGGCGGCCGCGCCACCGTCAGCCCGATCAGGAAAGCGACGACCATCAGTCCCGACGCCACCCAGATGGCCAGGCCAGGCAGATGCAGGGTCCGGTCGTTGTGCACCGACCAGGCGAAGATCAGGCCGAACATCAGCGGTCCGAGGATCGAGGAGATGCCCTGCACGCTCTGGTTCGCGCCCTGCAGCTGGCCCTGCTCCTGCGGCGCCACGCGGCGGCTCATCAGGCCCATCAGTCCTGGCATGACCAGCCCGATCAGGGCGAACACCGGCGTGCCGACCAGGTACAGGGCCGTGGTCGGGGCGAAGCCGTAGATGGCGAACCCCAGGGCGCCGAAACAGGCGCCGACCAGCAGCGCGCCCTTCTCGCCGAGCCGCCGGACCACCGGCTGGACCAGGAAGATCGACACGCCGATGCCGAGAATGCCGGTCAGGCCCATGGTCAGGCCCATGAAGTCCGGCGTCCAGCCGTAGCGGTAGCCCGTGTAGAGCACGAAGACGCTCGGGAGCACCATGTGCGCCAGCTGGAACAGGAACAGCACCGACGCCAGGCCCAGCAGGTCGGGGTGCGACCGCAGCAGCCTGAGCGACCCGACCGGATTGGCCTTGCGCCACTCGAACCGCACGGCCCGTTTCTCGACGGGCAAGGACTCGGGCAGCACGAACAGGCCGTAGAGCACGTTGACCAGGGTCAGGCCGGCCGCGACGAAGAACGGCAGGCGAAGGGCCATGTCGATGGTCAGGCCGGCCACCGTCACGTCGGCCATGGTCAAGCTGATCTTGCCCAGGTAGCCGCCCAGCACTGGCCCGACGAGGAAGCCGAAGCTGAACGCCGAGCCCATCCAGCCGAACACCTTGGCCCGCTGCTCGGGCGGGGTGACATCGGCGACATAGGCGTTGGCCGTCGAGAAGCTGGCGGCGGTCATGCCGTTGAGGATCCGCCCGACCAGCAACCAGACCAGGCTCGGAGCCAGGGCCATGAACAGGAAGTCCACCGCGAGACCCAGCAACGACAGCAGCAACACCGGACGGCGGCCATAGCGGTCCGAATACATGCCCAGGATCGGGCCGATGACGAACTGCATCAGCCCCCAGGTGACCATGAAGACCACGTTCCACACCGAGGCCGCCGCGGTGTCGCCGCTGGTGAACTGCTTGATCAGGTTCGGCAGGATCGGGATCATGATGCCGAACGAGATCGCGTTCATCACCGCCAGGGCGAAGATGAAGCCGAAGGCCGCGCGCCGGCCGCCGGGCGCGGCCGTGTGCTGTTGATCGGTCATGGTCGCTCCCCAGCGCTCAGTCGCTTCGGCGCGACCTGACGCCAGGCGAGGCGCACCAGATCGGCCAGTCTGGCGTCGTCCATGCGCCCGATATCGAGTTGCGTCCAGCCGCCCTTGTCCCAGTTTCCGAGCGACAGGACGGCGTCGGCGTCCGTCTGCTGCAGCGACTCCTTGACCAGCTCGGGCAGCTTGAGGACGACCCGGTGAACGCCGTCGTCGAGCACCGGCGGCAGGGTGACGAAGATCTTTCCCCTCACCCGGAATGATGCCCGGTCGAAGTGCGGCTGTTCCTCGGCTTCGGGCAGGCTGAGGGCGATGGCGCGGATGTCGGCCTGGGTCATCGTTCTTGCGTCCTTCGACACGGCCGCTGCGCGGCCTGCTCAGGATGACGTACAACTGACAACGTCATGGTGAGCAGCGCTCGAAGAGCGCGTGTCGAACCACGCACGATGTCACAGCGCCTCATCCCAGATGTTCCCTCATCCGCTCCAGCAGCGCCCGCCACCACTCGCCATGCCGCGCCAGGAAGACCGTTTCGGGGAAGCCGTGTTTGGCCACATGGGCCTGCGGCACGCTGTCCCAGCCGACGTGGCTGACCGTGACGCGGGTCTCCTCGCCGACCGCTTCGAAGGTCACCTCGACCTCGGTGGCCATGTCCGGGGTGAAACTGGCCTGGCGCCAGCCGACCACCAGGCGCGCGCCGGGCTCCCAGACCGTGACCTTGCCGATCTCGAACACCTTGCCGCCCTCGCGCGTCTCGATCAGCCGCTCGCGGCCGTCGAACGACAGGACGCCGGGCGCCCGGGGCGTGAAGGCGAACAGGCCGTTGGGCGTCCACCACTGTCCGATTTCGGCCGTGAAGGCCTCGAAGGCGCGCCGCGGCGTGGCCGGCACGCGCAGCGAGACGACGACCCGCGAGGCCATCAGCCGTTGGTCTCCAGATGGGCCTTGAAGGCCGCCAGCTGGGCCGTCCACATCCGCTCGGTCTCTTCCAGCCAGCGCAGCAGGTGCACCATGGGCTCGGGCCTCAGCTGATAGACGCGCACGCGGGTGTCGAAGTCCGGCGAGGTTTCCTCGACCAGTCCCGACTGGCGCAGGGTGCGCAGGTGCCGGCTCATGGCCGGGGCGGTCAGGCCGGCGGCCCGCGCCAGATCGCCGGCGCGGCGCGGCCCCTC
>DAORNX010000338.1:3080-3413 GCA_035441225.1 Caulobacter sp. | reverse complement strand
GGGGCCGGCACGTCGGGTCCCTGGGCGGAGAAGCCGCCCTGCACCACCCGCGCCGCGTCCAGGTCGTGCGGCCCGTCGACGAGAATCCGCGCCAGGGCCCAGACATGCCGGCTCGGCGCGCGGATCACGTTGCGCCCCGATGCCGCCTCCTCCGGGCCAACCAGGGTGAAGGTCCCGCCGCCATTGCCGGTCGTGCGGGTGCCGAGCAGGCAGAAGCTGTTGCTCCAGGCGTCCATCAGCTGCAGCGAGACGTAGCGGTCGCCCGACGGCGGCACGGTCAGGGTCACCGGCCCGGCCGACAGGTCGATCTGCGCCGTGGCGTAGAGGGTGTCG
>DAORNX010000338.1:2684-3020 GCA_035441225.1 Caulobacter sp. | reverse complement strand
AAGGCGTTCATCGCCGAGCCGACGGTGAGGCCGCGGCTGCGCACCGCGGCGATCTCGATCAGCGGCAGGGTGTAGAGCCAGGCGTCGCGGGCGGCGGTGCGGAGGTCGGTCATGGCTCAGGCCGCCACGATGGCGGGCAGGCGCCAGCGGCCGTCGAGCAGCTCCGGGCCCGGCAGGTAGGCCCGGAAGAACAGGGCGTAGGGGCCGCTCGCCGGCGCCGGCAGCCAGTTGGCGCTGCGTTCGCCACCGGGGTCGGCGCGGCTGATCCACAGGTCGAGCGAGCCGTCGGCATTTCGCCGGATCCCCGGCGTACGGTCGCCGATGGCGAAGCGGTTG
>DAORNX010000338.1:0-2614 GCA_035441225.1 Caulobacter sp. | reverse complement strand
CCTTCGCCGGCAGGGTCAGCCGGCGAACCGCGTCGTCGTCGAACAGGCCCCTGCCCGTGCCTTCCGCGCGCATGTACATGGCTTCGGCCGGCGGCAGGGCGCCCAGCCCGGCCAGGGCGACGGCGGCGCGGTAGAGGTAGTCCTGGCCGTAGTCGCCGAGATTGGGCCGCGGATAGCTCCAGCCCTGGACGTAGGCCTGGCGGGCGAATGCGGCCTTGGCCAGGCCCTGGGCCTGGGTCACGCCGGTCCTCGCCGCGGCGGACAGCGGTCCGGCGTTGGGGCCGAGGATGGCGGCCGTCCGGCGCAGATGGCGCAGGTCGGTCATCGGCGCGGGGTCTGCGGCGAGCAGGGCTCTGGCGGCGGCGAAATAGGCGTCGGCATCGGCCGACCGGCCGGCGTAGGCCGGTGTCGGCGGGGTATCGGTGGGACCTGAAAGGCCGATGGCCTGCAACAGCTTGAGGACGGTCGGGACCTCGTCCGGTCCGTCGACCAGCACGCGCGCCAGCACCCAGGCGTGGGGCGTGGCCACCGGGACGGCGTCGGCCGGATAGGCATCCTCGCCCGGACCGACGAAGGTGAAGGTCGCCGGCCCCGATCCGACCGTGCGGCCGCCGAGCACGACGTTGTTGTTGGTGAACATGTCCATGACCGCGATCGACCAGTAGCGGTCGCCCATGTCGGGGACGGTCAGGGTCACCGGACCCCTGGTCAGGTCCAGCCAGGCCTGGGAATAGAGGGTGTCGTTGTTGGGCGTGGTCACCGCCCGGTCGTCCTGGTCGAGCAGGCGCCGGCTGGGGTTGAACCGGTTGATGGCCCCGCCGTTGGCCAGGTGCCGGGCGCGGGTGGTGGCCATCTCGATCAACGGCAGGGCATAGAACCAGGCGTCGCGGGCGGCGGCCGCCTCGTCGTCGGCGGCCAAGGCGGGAAACGCCGCGCCAATGCCGATCGCGCCGGCCGCCGCCAGCAGGGTCCTGCGGTCCATCCGTCCCTCCGAGAAATTTGTTACCCTTTGGTCTCATCCTTAGCGGAAGTCCGCTGGCGCGCAAGCTTCTCGAGCACCCGGCCGCGCCCTTTCGACAGGGCGGTGACCACGCCGCGCCAGGTCCGCACCTCCTGGTCGGTCAGTCGGGCCCGCCCGAGCGAGATGCGCAGGTTGCGCACCATCGAGGGCCGTTTTTCCGGCGGATGAAAGAAGCCGGCGGCGTCGAGTTCCCCCTCGAGATGCTCGTACAGGCCGACCAGGGTGGCCATGTCGGCCGGTTCATCGACATTGACCGCAAAGGCCTCGCGCGGCCGGTCGGCGACGCCGAGCCGCCATTCGTAGGCGTTGAGGGCGACCGCCTGGGCGAGGTTCAGCGAGCGGAACCGCTCGTCGACGGGGATGGTGACGATGGCCTGACACAGGGCGATGTCGTCGGTCTCTAGCCCGGCCCGCTCGCCGCCGAACAGTATTCCGACGGCCTGGCCCTGGGCGTCGGCCTGATGAAGGTTCGCCGCCGCCTCGCGCGGGGTCAGGACGGGCAGCTGCGTCCCCCGCGACCGCGCCGTGGTGGCGTAGACCAGCCGCAGGTCGGCCACCGCCTCCTCGAGCCGGTCGAACACCCGGGCGTTGTCGAGCGGCCAGTCGGCCCCCGAGGCCGAGGCCCAGGCCCGGTCCTGCGGCCAGCCGTCCCGCGGCCGCACCAGGCGCAGATCGCTCAGCCCGAAGTTGGCCATCACCCGGGCGACCGATCCGATGTTCTCGGCCAGCTGGGGTTCATTGAGGATGACGACGGGTGCGGACACGGCGATCTCCGGCTCCTCGAACGGTCGCGAGGGGCCTGTTTCAGGCGGACGGGCCGCCCGAATAGCAGAAAAGATACGCCCTGACCGCCCGCTGGCGTCGCGAACGCGTTATGAAGGTCAGCCATGCGCCTGCTCATTCCGATCATCGCCACGCTGCTGCTGGCCGCCTGCGCGCCGGCGCCGACGAGCGGGGCCACAACGCCGCCTCTCGACGCCGCCCTGCTCGACCAGGAGATCGCCGTCATCGCCGATCGCGCCCGGCCGGCCACCATCGAGGTGGCGGTGCAGAACCTCGAGGGCGGCGAGATGTGGGCCTGGAACGGCGACAAGGCCTTTCCGATGCAGAGCGTGTTCAAGGCCCCGCTCGGCGCGGCGGTGCTGGCCGAGGTCGACGCCGGCCGCCTGTCGCTGGACGAGGTCGTCACCCTGGCCGAACCAGACATCTCGCCCGCCCATAGCAAGATCGCCGACGCCTGGCCCGGGCGGACAACCTACACGGTGCGCGAGCTGCTGGTGTGGGCCGTGGGCGACAGCGACAATACCGCCGCCGACGTGTTGATGCGGCGCATCGGCGGCCCCGGGGCGGTGACGGCCTGGTTGCGCGCCAAGGGAATCAAGGAGATCCGCGTAGACCGGTACGAGCGGGAGCTGCAGCCCGAAATCAGCGGCATGGCCTCGTTCCGCATCGCCTGGAAGGGCTGGCCGGCCTTCGCCGCGGCCCGCGACCGCGTGCCCGAGGCCGACCGACGCGCGGCCACGGCGCGCTACCTCGCCGACCCGCGCGACACCATGACCGCCACCGGCGCCCTGACCTTCCTGCGCATGCTGT
>DAORNX010000337.1:0-3425 GCA_035441225.1 Caulobacter sp. | reverse complement strand
AGCAGCCCGACCGCCAGGGCC
Organism: Caulobacter sp.; assembly: GCA_035441225.1. Lineage (GTDB taxonomy): Bacteria > Pseudomonadota > Alphaproteobacteria > Caulobacterales > Caulobacteraceae > Caulobacter. Next base: position 3,404 of record DAORNX010000337.1, on the reverse strand, counting down.
CCGCCGGCCAGCGCGGTGACCAGCAGATAGGGAAGCAGGCCGCCCAGGCCCATCCACAGGCCCGCCGCCGCGAACAGCTTGGCGTCGCCGCCGCCGATCCAGCCGACGGCGAACATGGCCATGCCGGCCACCAGGGCGCCCAGGCCGATCAGGCAGGCCAGTCCGAACTGGCCAGGCGCGACGCCCATCGCCAGGGCCGCCGGCAGGAAGGCGACGGCGAGCGCGATCGAGACCCAGTTGGGAATGGTGTAGCTGACGGCGTCGCGCATCGCCCCGACGATGACCAGGGCCGGGAAGATGAACAGCAGCGCGGTCTGGACCAGGTGCAGCATGGGATTCCGCAGGTGAGCTCTTGCCCGACCTTCGCGCGCCTCGGTGAACCGATGGTTGACGCGCGCCAAAAAAGACAAAGGGCCGCGGATTGCTCCGCGGCCCCGCTTCGGCGAGCCGGTCGCCGACGTCAGGTCAGCTTGTCGTTGATCGCCGTGAAGGCGGTGTTGAGCTTCGTGCCCAGGGTCGTCACGGCGGTGATGATGACGACGGCGATGAGCGCGACGATCAGGCCGTACTCGATGGCCGTGGCGCCGGACTCGTCCTTGGCGAAACGCGACATGAACTTCGACATTGGGTATCTCCCTTCCAAGAACTGGCCGAGACCAGTTCAGTTGATCTGAAACCTTCCGGATCGGACGGCAGTAACCTGAGGAACTCGCCCGGTCTTCGAATGTGAATATGCTCCCCCGAGCGTGAATCGATCATTGACGAGGAGCGGGCCAGATCGGCGCGGCGACAAATAATTGTGGCTCAAATCGGGGGTCGGGGCAGCGGCCAGATAGCAGAAAGGCCGCGGATCTCTCCGCGGCCTACTGTCTTCGACGGTCAAGCTGACGAGGTTTAGGTCAGCTTGTCGTTGATCGCCGTGAAGGCGGTGTTGAGCTTCGTGCCCAGGGTCGTCACGGCGGTGATGATGACGACGGCGATGAGGGCGACGATCAGGCCGTATTCGATGGCCGTGGCGCCGGATTCATCCTTGGCGAAGCGAGTCATGAACTTGGTCATTGCTTGATCTCCTGTCAGCAAGCTGGCGGTAGCGGGATCAAGCCGCTTGGCCTGCTCGCCCCCGAAAACAAGGCCACCCTAGGCCAGCGCGTTTAATGGCCAGTAAACAGCAGAATATTCCCGAATTTTTTCTATGGTTTACTTAAGTTTACTATTACCATCCCTTAACCATGGCCTCCGGAAGGGGCGGGGGACTCTATAAGATTCCCGCGCGCCCGCGCGCGGGCCGGTTTCAGTCTTTGTTGACCATTCCGGCCGAGTCTGTGGCGTCCGCAGACGAGGTTTCCGTTTCCCATGCGCCGTCCCCTGGCCCTCTTCGCCGCCTTCGCGGTCCTGACCACAAGCGGCGGCGCCCTGGCCCAGAGCCTGCCGGTGCGCATCGACGAGGCGGCGCGGGTGGCCCTGTCGGCGACGGCCCGCGACGTGATCATCGGCAACCCCTCGGTGGCTGACGTGACGATCATCGACGGTCGCAACCTGCTGGTCATGGGCAAGGCCTACGGGGTGACCAACATCGTCGTGCTGGACGCCCGCGGCCGCACGATTCTGGACCGCCAGATCGTCGTCTCGGCCTCGGACGAGGGCCGGGTGTCGTTCTTCCGCGGCCCGGACGTCTACAACTACGCCTGCTCGCCGCGCTGCGAACGCACGCCGATGCCAGGTGAACGCGACTCCGGCCAGGGCGTCTACAGCCAGTGGTCGGGCCCCTACACCGCCTATCCCGACCGGGCCGAGGCCGCGGCGGCGGCGGCGAAGGCCTCGACGCCCCGGTAAACCGACGGTTAGGGACGCAGCGCTATTGTCCTCTCCATTCCGATGGGAAGGGCGTTCCCGACAATGGCCAGTCCGGCCCGCAAACCGAAATCCCTGCTCGGCCGCTTCCGGCGCGCGCGCGATGGCGCGACGGCGGTCGAGTTCGCCATCGTGGCGGCCCCGTTCCTGGCGCTGATGTTCGGCATTCTCGATCTGGGCCTGGTGTTCATGGTCTCGACGACCCTCGAAAACGCCGTCGAGACCGCCGCCCGCAAGATCCGCACCGGCGAGCTGCAGATGAGCGGGGGCACGGCCTCGACGTTCAAGACCGCCGTCTGCGACGAGATGACCTGGCTCGGCTCCGGCTGCGCCTCGGCCGTTCATGTCGACGTGCGCACCTTCCCGACCTTCGCCGATGTCGATTTTACCGATCCGACCACCAACGGGGCCTTCGACGACAGCAAGACCACCTTCGCGCCGGGTGGTTCGGAATCCATCGTCCTGGTCCGGGTCTACTACGAGTGGACCCTGATGACGCCGCTGATCAACACCGGCCTGAAGAACCTTTCCAACGGCAACCGGCTGATCTCCTCGACGGCGACCTTCCGCAACGAGCCCTACGCATCATGACCGGATTTCTCAGAAGGCTGGGCCGCGACCGCCGCGGTGTCTCCGCGGTCGAGTTCGCGCTGATCGCCCCGGCGATGATCGCCTGCTACTTCGGCATGGCCGAGATCACCCAGGCCCTGCTGGCAGAACGCAAGGCGGCCCACGCCGCCTCCGCCGTCGGCGACCTGGTGACGCAGTCCTCGAGCGTCAGCAGCGACGACATCACCGACATCTTCGCGATCGCGCGGACGATCATGGCGCCCTATTCGACGACCTCGCTGAAGATGAGGGTCAGCAGCCTGACGGCCGACTCCGGCGGTACGCCGAAGGTCGACTGGAGCAGCGCCTCGGGCCTGACCGCCCTGACCACCGGCTCGACCGTGTCCGACGTGCCCACCGGCGTGATCAGCGCGGGGCAGAGCGTGGTCATGTCGGAGGTGACCTACAGCTACGACTCGCCGGTCGACGTGATGATGCCCAACGCCGTCACCTTCACCCGCAAGTTCTACCTGCGGCCGCGAAAGTCCGACAAGGTGGCCAAGACTAGCTGACCGCCGCCAGGGCCGCGGCCAGGTCATCGACCAGCCGGTGCGTGCGCAGGGCGGTCCCGTCGAGGCTGGCCACGGGCCGCAGGCCGATCAGGCTGCTGGTCAGGAAGATCGCGTCGGCGCCCTCGAGCATGGCCCGCGGCGCCTGCACCTCCTCGACTTCCGCCATGGCCATCACCTGGGCCCGCATGACCCCGTCGAGCACGCCGCAGTCGCGGTGCGGGGTGAACAGCCGGCCGTCGCGAAGCCAGAAGATATTGGCCGCCGCCGCGCAGGCGATCTCGCCGCGGTTGTTGAGCAGCAGGGCCTCGGCCGGGGCGGCCATGCGGCGGGCCAGGACATTGTCGACGTAGGACAGGGTCTTCAGCCGCGCCGCCGGCGAGCCCTCGTTGCGGCGCAGCTCGCTGGTGGCCAGGGCGACCGCCCCGAGCGGCC
>DAORNX010000336.1:0-3463 GCA_035441225.1 Caulobacter sp. | reverse complement strand
CATAGGCGACGTAGGTGTTCTCGTTGTTCTCGGCCAGCAGGTGGTAGAACGGCTGGTCCTTGCGCGGACGGATGTCCTCGGGGATCGACTCCCACCATTCCTCGGTATTGGCGAACTCCGGATCGACGTCGAAGATGACGCCCCGGAACGGAAAGATCCGGTGCCTGACCACCTGGCCGATAGCGAATTTGGCGAGTCTGGCGTTCATGATTCGGGAATCTAGCGCAGCGGCCCTGACTGGAAGATGAACGTAGACGCCCGGCGCCGTTAGGCAAGTCAATGCCTTCCGCTGGGCGAAACGGACGGCTAAGGTCACACCTGAAACGAGGCGCCCGATCATGGGGCGCCTGCGCAGACAGGTATGACGCCATGTCGGAGGCGCCCAGTGCGCTAGGCGGTCCCCGCGGGGATCGCAGGGGCCCCAATGGGGGCCCGCCACCCGCCTACGCGGCGCTGGATCTTGGCACAAACAACTGCCGCCTGCTGGTCGCCACCCCGACCCATGGCGGATTCCGCGTGGTCGAGGCCTATTCGCGCATCGTCCGGCTGGGCGAAGGCCTGAGCCTGACCGGTCGCATGTCGGACGAAGCCATGGACCGGGCCGTGGCGGCGCTGACCGTCTGCGCCGAGAAGGTTCGTCGCCGTCGCTGCGTGCGCATCAAGGCCATCGCCACCCAGGCCTGCCGACAGGCCGAGAACGGCGAGGAGTTCATTGGCCGCGTGGCCAGCGAGACCGGCCTGCGGCTGCAGATCATCACCCCCAAGGAAGAGGCCCAGCTGTCGGTCGCCGGTTGCGTCAGCCTGCTCGACCGCCAGGCCGAAGCCGCCCTGGTGGTCGATGTCGGTGGCGGCTCGACGGAGCTGTCGTGGGTCGATCTCAAGGGGTCGGGCCTCGACGCCCGCCCGCGCCAGTTCGCGCCCTGGCGCCTGCCGATCAAGGCCTGGCTGTCGGTGCCGATCGGGGTCGTCACCCTGGCCGAGCGTTTTCCCGAGGCCGGCGACGACGTCGAAGGCTGGTTCCGGGCGATGGTCGAGGCGGTCAAGGAACGGATCGCGGCCTTTCCCCACGCCGAGCCGTTCCGTCAGGTGTTCGAGACCGGCGGCGCGCACATGGTCGGCACCTCGGGCGCCATCACCAGCCTGGCCGGCCTGCACCTGGACCTGCCGCGCTATGATCGCAACCAGGTCGACGGCCTGTGGATGACCCGTGGCGAGTGCGAGGCCATCACCGGCCGGCTGCTGGCCTGGACACCAGCCGAGCGCGCGGCCCAGCCCTGCATCGGGCCCGACCGGGCCGATCTGGTGCTGGCCGGCGCAGCCATCCTGCAGGCGGTGCAGGAGCTTTGGCCGTGCGAGCGGGTGCGCGTGGCCGACCGCGGCCTGCGCGAGGGGCTGCTGATGAGCCTGATGAGCGACGAGCAGCCGCGCCGGCGGCGACGCAAACGGGGCGGCGCGGGGCGGAAACCTGTACAGGCCTCCGCATGAGTGATGACGAGCCCCCCAAACGCCGCATGGTGCGATTGCCGACGGCCGGCAACGAAGGCGTCGGCCGGGGCAAGCCCGCGCGCCTGAAGACCGCCAAGGGCCGGCGGCCCTCGTCCCAGGCCTGGCTGGAGCGGCAGATCAACGACCCGTTCTCGGCCGAGGCCCGGGCCCTGGGCTATCGCAGCCGCGCGGCCTTCAAGTTCACCGAGATCGACGACCGGTTCCACCTGGTGAAACCCGGCTCGAAGATCGTCGACCTGGGCTGCGCGCCGGGTGGCTGGGTGCAGATGGCGCTCAAGCGCGGGGCCGGCAAGATCGTCGGAATCGATCTGCTGCCCGTCGACCCATTGCCGCCGGCCGAGATGATCCAGATGGACTTCACCGACCCGGCGGCCGGGCCGAAGCTGATCGAGATGCTCGGCGGGCCGCCGGACCTCGTGCTGTCGGACATGGCCCCCAACACGGTCGGCCACCGCGAGACCGACCACCTGCGCATCGTCGGCCTGATCGAACTGGCCGCGGCTTTCGCCATCGAGGTGCTCAAGCCCGGCGGGGCCTTCGTGGCCAAGGCCTTCCAGGGCGGCGAGACGGCCCAGATCATCCGCGACCTGAAGAAGCGCTTCGACAAGGTCCAGCACGTGAAACCGAAGGCCAGCCGGACGGACAGCTCGGAGGTCTTCCTCGTCGCGACGGGGTTCAGGGGGAATACCAATTCTTAGTTGACGAGCGGAAACTCATCCGCCCAAATTGAGTTGGGCGGGAGAAATTCTGTGGAACGGCTGCCAAAAGCTGTGGCCGGGGCCCTCTTTGGGGCTGCCGGGCTATTCCTTACAACCTCGGTTCTCAAGGTTTTAATAGATGGAGGTGTGCCGTCTGTTGCCGCCTGGATGATCGTAATCTTGATTACGACCTTCATCATCTTAATTTTTGAGACCTACGGCGACAATCTAAAGGCGCTAGGGCCCATTCGGGCCCTGTATCACAGGTACAAATATGAGGGCATATGGCTTCAAAATGTTCAAGTAACAGAAAGGCCGTACGCCATATCCGTGATATACTATGACTGGAGCGAGAGAAAGTGGATCTATCGTGGAACGGCATTCGATAAGGATATGCAGCCGGCGGCTAGATGGAAAACTTATGGCATTGCATTTGACAATCGAAAGAACAGGTGGATTTTTCGAGGAACGTCTCAGTTGATTGAGAGGGCGCCTGGAGGGCACTATCATTCATCTCCGCCGAGCGAAGTTCATTGTATGTTAAAGTTGCCAGATTTTCAGAAGTCAACAATTACGGACGCGTATGCTATTGACTTGGTCGCCAAGGATGGAAGGCCGCATTCATTCTACATCGGGCTGTATAGATGTCGAAGAGATATAGTTCAAAGCTTGCTTGCCGATGGTATAAAATACCCAAAACACATCGAAGAAATCAGCTTCGATCTTGGCGGAAAGATAATAAAAGAACATATTGATCGCGCTGTTCTTCCGCCAAACGCATGGCAGATGTTCAAATCTGATCTATAGGTTTGTGCTTCTTAACCATTATGGCTTTAAGCCGAATTGCTCTGCACCGATGTTCACTGTTTTAGCTTCCGGACTCCACGTTAACCGCGCGCGGGCCGGTACATCGGGATCAGCCCCGGGTGATCGCCCGGCTTGATCAGACCGATGACCTCGAAGCCATGGCGTTCGTAGAGCGGGACATTCTTCGGGCTGGAGCTCTCCAGATACGCCGGCAGGCCGTCGGCGTCGCAGCGCGCGAGGCCGGCCTTCAGCAGCGCCGCGCCCAGGCCCTGGCCCTGCCGCGAAGGGTCGACGCCGATCATCGACAGATACCAGTGCGGCTCCTTCGGGTGGAACTGCCGCATCAGTTCGCCGAGCTCTCCCAGCACGTCGTGGCGCTCTTCAGGCACGGCTTCGCCGACCAGGGCGATGATCGCGTCGCTGTCCGCCTCTGCGCCCGGCGCGAGCCACAG
>DAORNX010000335.1:0-3466 GCA_035441225.1 Caulobacter sp. | reverse complement strand
CCGTGACCGTGGCCCTGCTGTGGGCGGCCCTGGCGCTGGCCCCCGGCGCGCCGCTGCAGGATCCGGAGGCTGTCGGCCCGGCGCGGCTGACGCCGTTCTTCCGCTCCCTGGTGGCCGGATTCTTCCTGCTGTTCCTTGCCAGCGGCTGCGTCTACGGCCTGCGCACCGGCGCGATCCGCAGGGACTCCGACATCGTGCGGCTGGCGTCGGAGTCGATCGCCGCCATGGCGCCCTACATCGTGCTGGCCTTCGTGGCCTCGCACTTCATCGCCATGTTCAACTGGTCGAACCTGGGGGCCATCTCGGCGATCAACGGCGCCGACGCCCTCAAGCGCTCGGGCCTGCCCCTGGCGCTGATCCTGATGGGCGTGACCGTGCTGGGCGCAGGCCTCGACCTGTTCATCGCCTCGGCCTCGGCCAAGTGGGCGGCGCTCGGCCCGGTGCTGGTGCCGATGCTGATGCTGCTGGGGGTCAGTCCGGAGATGACCACCGCCGCCTATCGCATGGGCGATTCGAGCCTGGTGATCATGTCGCCGATGAACCCCTATTTCATCCTCGTGCTCGGCTTCGCCCAGCGCTGGCGGCCCGGACTGGGAGTCGGCGGCCTGCTGTCGACCCTGCTGCCCTACGCCCTGGCCTTTTTCGTCGCGGGCCTCGTCGTGACCGGGCTCTGGGGCGCCCTGGGCCTGGCCACCGGACCCGCCGCGCCGTTTCATTATCTGATCCCCTCCTGACCTGTTGACAGGTCGGAGGGACACACCTATCAGACGCCCCTCGCCGCGAGGCGGACGTCTTTGCGGATGTAGCTCAGTTGGTTAGAGCGCCGGCCTGTCACGCCGGAGGTCGCGGGTTCGAGTCCCGTCATTCGCGCCATTTCCTTGAAAATTGTCAGACCGCAGATCAAGAGCGCTCGCCTTCCGCGGCGCTGGCGCCTATAGGGCCGCCAAGCGACACCTCCCGCGGAGAGTCTCCATGCTGAGCTGGTTCCAGGCGATCATGCCGAAGGAGGACCGCTTCTTCGACATGTTCCAGCGTCATGCGGCGACGCTGGTGCTCGGCGCAGCGGCCCTGCGCGAACTGCTGGACGGCGGTGACAACGTCCAGGCCTGCTGCGAGCGCATCTTCCGTCACGAGGACGAGGCCGACGACATCGCCCGCGAGGGCATGCTGGCCGTCCGCCGCACCTTCATCACGCCGTTCGATCGCAGTGACATCCAGGGACTGTTCGTCTCGCTCGACGACTCGATCGACCAGATGAAGAAGACCGCCAAGGCGATCGTCCTGTTCGAGGCGACCGCCTTCGAGCCGCAGATGCGCGAAATGGCCGACATCATCGTCCAGTGCGCCGACCTGACCACCGAGATGGTCGGCCTGCTGCCCAGGATGCGGCAGAACGCCGGCCGGCTGAACGCCCTCACGGAAAGGATCGTCAAGCTGGAGGACCACTCCGACCATGTTTGCGACGCCGGGCTCAAGGCCCTCTTTCTCAAGCATCGCGACGGCAACGCCATGGGCTACATCGTCGGGGCCGAGATCTACGACCATCTCGAACGGGTGGTCGACCGGTTCGAGGATGTCGCCAACGGCATCAGCGGCATCCTGATCGAACACCTCTAGGGCCGCGCCGTGAACGTCGCCCTCCTGATCCTGATCGGCCTGGTCGTCATCGCCCTGGCCTTCGACTTTCTCAACGGCCTGCACGACGCGGCCAATTCCATCGCCACCATCGTCGCCACACGGGTGCTGTCGCCAGGCAAGGCCGTGGCCTGGGCGGCCTTCTTCAACTTCATCGCGTTCGCGGTGTTCGGCCTGCACGTGGCCAAGACCGTGGGCAGCGGCATCGTGTCGCCGGCCCTGATCACCGACGGGGTGATCTTCGGCGCCCTGATGGGGGCCATCTGCTGGAACCTGCTGACCTGGTGGCTGGGCATTCCCTCGTCCAGCTCCCACGCGCTGATCGGCGGCCTGGTCGGCGCGGGGATCGCCAAGGGCGGTCTGCACGCCATCGTCTGGGCCGGACTGGACAAGACGGTGCTGGCCATCGTGCTGTCCCCGACCGTCGGCTTCGTGCTGGCGCTGTTCCTGATGCTGATCGTCTCCTGGCTGTTTGTCCGCTCGACCCCGGCCCTGGCGGACCGCGTATTTCGCCTCCTGCAGTTCGTTTCCTCGTCGCTCTATTCGCTCGGCCATGGTGGCAACGACGCCCAGAAGACCATGGGCATCATCGCCGCCCTGCTCTACGCCCGCGGCCTGACCGGCGGTGAGTTCCATGTGCCGTTCTGGGTGGTGATCACCTGCCAGGCGGCGATGGGGCTGGGCACCCTGTTCGGCGGCTGGAAGATCGTCCACACCATGGGCAGCAAGATTACCCGTCTGTCGCCAATGCAGGGCTTCTGCGCCGAGACCGGGGGGGCGATCACCCTGTTCATGGCCACCGCCCTGGGCGTGCCGGTCTCGACCACCCACACCATCACCGGCGCCATCGTCGGTGTCGGCGCCGCCCGGCGAGTCTCTGCCGTCCGCTGGGGCCTGGCCCGCAGCATCGTCTGGGCGTGGGTGATCACCCTGCCGGCCGCGGCCATGATGGGCGCGCTGTTCTTCGGCCTGTCGCAGCTGTTCCGATAGCGCCTATGGACCCCGCCGGGCGGGGGAACCATCCTGCGCGGTCCAGGGTTCGATTCGCGGGTTGTCGATTGTTGCAGAGGCTCCAGGTCCGCATGCGCCGAGGAAGGTCCCTGATCGGGCGCGTCCGGGAGCGTCTTCATGCCCTGACCTGGGCGTCACACCGCCAGCAGTATGCCGCCCTGCCCTGGCGACGGGGCAAGGACGGGATCGAAATCCTGCTGATCACGTCACGCGAGACCCGCCGCTGGGTGATCCCCAAGGGCTGGCCGATGATCACTCTGGCCGCCCACGACGCCGCGGCCCAGGAGGCCTGGGAAGAAGCCGGCGTCCGCGGCGAGATCGGCGCGAGCCCGATCGGCGTCTTCCGCTATCGCAAGCGCATGAAGTCCGGCCCGCCGCAACGGTGCCGTGTCGATGTCTTTGCCCTCGCCGTGACCAGCGAGGCGAAGGACTGGCCCGAGAAGCGCCAGCGCCAACGCCGCTGGGTCCCGGCCCTGGAGGCCGCGCGCATGGTCGAGGAACCGGGGCTGCGCTTGCTCATCGAGAGCTTCGCGTCAGCGCGGGAGGCGGCGTGACGAAGGCGGTGTCGCAGGTCAGCCGGGCATAGATCGCCGCCAGCTGCTCGAACACCCGGTTCCAGCCGTGACGGGTCTCGGCCCGGGTCCGCGCCGTCCGACCGACCAAGGCCAGGTCCCGCTCGAACAGGGCCGCGACGGCCTCCGCCAGGGCCGCGCTGTCCGACCGCCACGCCAGCTGCCCGACGGCGTGATCCACCGATTCCGCCACGCCGCCGGCGTCCACGCCCACCACCGGCAGGCCGCAGGCCATGGCCTCCAGCACG
>DAORNX010000334.1:0-3480 GCA_035441225.1 Caulobacter sp. | reverse complement strand
GCCACCGCGGCTCCGGCCGCTGAACCCGCCGCCACGCCGGCGCCGGCCGCTGCGGCGCCGGCCGCCGAACCGACGATCACCGACACGGTCGACAAGGGCGACAACGCCTGGATGATGGTCTCCAGCCTGCTCGTCCTGCTGATGATCATCCCGGGCCTGGCGCTGTTTTACGGCGGCCTGGTGCGGCAGAAGAACATGCTGTCCATGCTCATGCAGGTCTCCACCGTCGCGGTGGTCGGCATGATCACCTGGGCGCTGTGGGGCTACAGCCTGGCCTTCACCGACGGCGGCGCGGCCGACAAGTTCGTCGGCGGCCTGGGGCGGCTGTTCCTCGGCGGCGTGACGCCGGCCTCCAACGTGGCGACCTTCTCGACCGGTGTCGTGATCCCCGAGTTCACCTTCATCAGCTTCCAGATGACCTTCGCCTGCATCACCGCGGCGCTGGTGCTGGGGGGCCTGGCCGAGCGGATCAAGTTCAGCGCCACCGTGCTGTTCGCGGTCATCTGGCCGATCCTCGTCTACTATCCGATGGCCCACATGGTCTGGTGGTGGGCGGGCCCCGACGCCGTCGCCCTGCATCCGAAGGAGCCGATCCAGTCCGGTCTGCTGTGGGGCATGGGCGCGCTGGATTTCGCCGGCGGCACCGTGGTGCACATCAACGCCGGGATCGCGGCCCTCGTCGGGGCCATCTTCCTCGGCAAGCGCAGCGGCTACCAGAAGGAGCCGATGCCGCCGCACAGCCTGACCCTGACCCTCGTCGGCGCCGGTCTGCTGTGGGTGGGCTGGTTCGGCTTCAACGCCGGCTCCAACCTCGAAGCCAACGGCTACGCCTCCCTGGCCATGATCAACACCTTCCTGGCGACCGCCTCGGCGGGCTTCTCCTGGGTGCTGGTCGAGTGGGTCACGCGCAAGAAGGCCTCGATGCTCGGCCTGGCCTCGGGCATGGTCGCCGGTCTTGTGGCCGTCACCCCGGCCTCCGGCTTCGCCGGCCCGATGGGCGCCCTGATCCTGGGCCTGATCGTCAGCCCGATCTGCGTGTTCTTCTGCTCGGTGATCAAGAACGCGCTGAAGTACGACGACAGCCTGGACGCGTTTGGCATCCACGCGGTCGGCGGCATCGTCGGCGCCCTGGCCACCGGCCTGCTGGTCAACCCGGACTGGGGCGGCGCGGGCATCGTCGACTACACGACCTGCGGCCTCGACGGCGACCTGTCGACCTGCGATGCCTCGACCACCTACACCATGGCGTCGCAGTTCCTGATCCAGCTGAAGGCCGTGCTGATCACCATCGCCTGGTCGGGCATCGGCAGCAGCATCGTGTTCTTCGTGATCAAGCTGATTACCGGCCTGCGCGTCACGCCGGAGACCGAAGAGGAAGGCCTGGACATCTCCGAACACGGGGAACGCGCCTACCACAGCTAGGAAACAGGGGGACATGTACCGCAGGTACGTGTCCCCTATCCCGGCGGCTCGAATGGGGGACACGTACCTGCGGTGCATGTCCCCTTTTTCGTGTCCCTAGATCCCGTTTCCCAGCCGGCACCGCCGGACCCACCAGTCCGGCCTCATCTGCTCCAGCCGTTCCGCCAGCCCCTCGGCCTGAATGTCGTCGGCGCAGAGGGCGAAGCAGGTGGCGCCCGAGCCGCTCATGCGGGCCAGCAGCACCTCCGGCTCGCCACGCAGGGTCTCCAGCACCTCGCCGATCGCCGGCGCCAGACTGACGGCCGGCGCCTCCAGATCATTGCGGCACCAGGCCATGAAGGCCGCCGTTTCCTCGGCGCTCTCGAACGCCGATGGCAGCGACGGCGCCGTCGCGTCGCCCATGAAGCCAGCCTCGTCGAACGCGCGATAGACGCCGGCCGTCGAAGACGGGACCCCGGGATTGACCAGCACGGCGTTCAGCGGTGGCAACCCCGGCGGCGGCGCCAGCCGGTCGCCCCGTCCGGAGGTCATGGCGGCCCTCCCCCACAGGCAGACCGGCCCGTCCGCGCCCAGGCGCGCGGCGATCGCCGTCAGCATCTCGTCCTGCACCGCCAGGTCCAGCGCCGAGCGCAGCAGCCGCAGGGTCGCCCCGGCGTCCGACGATCCCCCGCCCAGGCCCGCGGCCACCGGCAGCTGCTTGTCGAGGATCAGCCGGAACGGCGGCTGCGGTCCCTTGACATGCTCGAACAGCGCGCGGGCGGCCTGGACCACCAGGTTGCCGGGACCGCTCTCGACCTGACCGCCGTAGGGCCCGGTGACCTCGAAGCCGGGCGTCTCGGACGGCTGGATCGACAGGGTGTCGCCGATGTCGGCGAAGACCATCAGGCTCGACAGCGGATGATAGCCGTCCGCCGCCACCGGCCCGACATGCAGGAACAGGTTCACCTTGGCCGGCGCGAAGGCTGACAGGGCCATTCCGGATTCCACAGCTAGCCCGAGGGCGTCGAGAGCGTGCGTGGTTCGACACGCGCCTGCGGCGCTGCCCACCATGACGTATGCCTGATTACGTCATCCTGAGCAGGCCGCGCCAGCGGCCGTGTCGAAGGACGTAACCTATTCGGATCAGTTCGCCGCCGTCACCGGCGCAGGGGCGGGTCCGACCGGTCCCAGGCCAGACTTGAGCTTGGCCTCGGCCTCGGCCTTGATCTTCGGCGGCGGATCGAGGCTGAGCACCCGCTTCCACTGGAATTCCGCCTCGATCCGGCGGCCGACCCGCCAGTAGGCGTCGCCCAGGTGGTTGTTGATCTCCGGATCCGCCGGTTCGAGCAGAACCGCCGTCTCCAGCTGTTCCACGGCGTTGCGGTAGTCGCCGAGGCGGTAGTAGGCCCAGCCCAGGGAGTCGACGATGGGCCCCGAGCGCGGGTTGGCGGCGACCGCGCGCTTGACCATGTCGAGGGCCTCGGCCAGCCGCTCGCCCCGGTCGATCCAGCTGTAGCCGAGGTAGTTGAGCAGCTCCGGTTCGTTGGGCTGGCTGGCGAGGGCGGCGCGCAGGTCTTTTTCCGCTTCGGGCCAGCGGCCGATCCGCTCCAGCGCCACGCCGCGCATGTAGAGCAATCGCCAGTCGGGAGCCGGACCGGCGCGGCCGATGACCGCGTCGAGCACGGTCACCGCCTCTGCATTGCGGTCGTTGGCGCGCAGCAGGTCGGCGTAGGTCAGGGCCGCATTGTCATTGGTCGGGGCCGAGTCGAAGCCCTCGCGGGCCAGCCGCAGGGCAGTCTCGCCCTCCTTCGCCTGCTGGTAGGTCCAGGCCAGCTTGGCGCGGGCGACCGTGTATTGCGGCGAGTGGGGACCGACCGCGGCATAGGCCGCGCGGGCCGCCTCGGGCTCCTTGCTGGCGGCCAGGGCGTCGCCCAGCAGGACGCGACCCTCGTCGCGGTCCGGGTCGAGGTAGAGGCCCATGCGGAAATAGGCGATGGCCATCTCGTACTGCCGGTCGCCGAGCATCTGGGCGGCGGCCGCGACCAGACCCCGGGCCGCGCCCTGGCGGACCGACGGCAG
>DAORNX010000333.1:0-3481 GCA_035441225.1 Caulobacter sp. | reverse complement strand
GCCATCCTCTCGCTGATCACCGCCGGCATCAGCCTGCTGCCCTATCTGCTGGTGGCCGTGGCCCGCGGCTCGGCCCTGGGCGCCTTCGCCCGGGCCGTGGCCCCGGTGCAGGCGCTGGCCTTCAGCACCCAGTCGTCGCTGGCCTGCCTGCCGGCCATGCTCGAGCGGGCCCAGGACGACCTGAAGATCCCGCCGCGCGTCACGGGCCTGGTGCTGCCCCTGGCCGTGGCCGTGTTCCGCCTGACCGGCCCGGCGGCCAACCTGTCGGTGGCCTATTTCTGCGCCCACATCTATGGCGTCCACCCGGGCCTGCCGCAGATGATCGGGGCGGTGTTCATCGCCTGGGCGATCAGCGTCGGCTCGGTCGGCCTGCCGGGCCAGGTGTCGTTCATGGCCAGCATCGTGCCGATCTGCATCGCCCTGGGCGTGCCGGTCGACCTGCTGCCGATCCTGCTGGCGGTCGAGGTGGCGCCCGACATCTTCCGCACCATCGGCAACGTCACCGGCGACCTCGCCGCCGCGACCGTGCTGCACCGGCCGGGCGATGAGGTCGAGGCGGCCGACCCAGAGTCCGTACCGACCTAGCCCAGCCCGAGCTGTCCGGCCAGCAGCAGGCCGCCGGCGACCAGCAGGACGGCGAAGGTCAGGACCGTGCCGAGCGCCCGGCCGACCAGCATGTTGGCGAGCAGGCCGAAGGCATGCAGCAGTCGTCCGGCGGCCAGGGCCGCGGCCAGGCCGCAGACAAGCAGCGGCGAGGCGCCGCCCATCTCGACCAGACCGATGGCGACAATGGCCAGCGGCGCGTACTCGACGAAATTGGCCTGGGCCCGGATCAGGCGGGTGAGCTTCTCATCGCCCCCGTCGCCAAAACTCACGCCCCTGGCGCGGCGATGGTTGGCCACCGGAAAGCTCAGCAGCACCAGGAATATGGCGGCGGCGCCCGCCAGCGCAGACGTGATCGGCAGTTCCATGTCGTATAGCCCTCCCCAGGTTCGACGAACGCGAGTCTGAACCGGTGGATGAGAAAATGCACGCGCGATGAGCGGGACTCTCGGGACGAAAAGCGTCGGGACATCGCGGGGCATTGGCGGGACTTTCGCCCGAAATCGCCCGGTGGTGGTCCCCCACGGCGGCGGCGCGGGCCTATGATGGCTGCATGATCGGCACACTGTCCGACCTCTTCCGCCGGCTGATGGCCGCCCTGACGACCTGGCCTTCGCCCGGGCAGTGGCTGGCGGCTGCGGGCGTCGGCCTGGTCGCGCTGGTCCTCGAGGGCGCGATCGGCCTGGGGGGCGGCCTGCTCAGGCCGGCCCCGTCGGACTGGTCGGTCCTGCCGTTCAGTCTGGCGCTGGCCCTGGTCGTTCCGGCCCTCGGCGAGGAAACGGTCTTTCGCGGCGTGCTGATCCCGTCCCGGGGGGACAGTCGGGACGCGACCCTGGCCATTCTGTTGTCGACCCTGGCCTTCGTCGGCTGGCACGTCCTGGAGGCGTTGACCTTCATGCGGGCCGCGGCGCCGGTGTTTCTGCGCGGCGACTTCCTGGCCACGACCGCGGTGCTGGGTCTCGCCTGCGGCGTCCTGCGTCACCGGACCGGCTCGCTGTGGCCGGCCGTGGCCCTGCACTGGCTGGAGGTGGCGATCTGGCAGATCGGCTTTGGCGGCGGCCAGGTCGCCAGGGCGCTGGTTCCTTGACCCGGCGGCCATTGTCCCTACAAACCCGCCCCATGTTTGAAGGCCTTTCCCACTCCGCCCGCGACGCCAAGGCCTGGCCGTTCGAGCAGGCGCGCAACCTGCTGGCCCGCGTGCTGCGCGTGCGCCTCGACGACGCCGAGCGCGACCTGGCGTCGACCCTGATCAATTCGGGCAAGGCCGACGAGGCGTTCAGGACCTTCGAGGCCCTGCAGCGACCAGTGGTGCTGGAGACCGGCTATGGTCCCTCGGGCCTGCCGCACATGGGCACCTTCGGCGAGGTGGCCCGCACGACCATGGTGCGGATGGCCTTCCGCGCCCTGACCGACGACGCCCTGCCGACCCGGCTGATCAGCTTCAGCGACGACATGGACGGCCTGCGCAAGGTCCCGCCCAATGTGCCCAACGGCGAGCTGCTGGCGCTCGACCTCGACAAGCCCCTGACCGTGGTTCGCGACCCGTTCGGTGAGCACGAGAGTTTCGGCCACCACAACAACGCCCGCCTGCGCGCCTTCCTCGACAGCTTCGGCTTCGACTACGAGTTCGTCTCCTCGACCGACTGCTATCGCGGCGGCCGGTTCGACCAGACGCTGCTGACGGCGCTGGCCCGGTTCGACGCGATCCAGAAGATCATGCTGCCCTCGCTCGGCGAGGAGCGGCGCGCGACCTACTCGCCGTTCCTGCCGATCAGCCCCAGGACCGGCAAGGTGCTGCAGGTCCCGACGCTGGAGCGCCACGTCGACCGCGGCACGATCGTGTTCCGCGACGAGAACGGCGAACTGACCGAGGTCCCGGTCACCGGCGGCGGGGTGAAGATGCAGTGGCGGCCCGACTGGGCCATGCGCTGGACCGCGCTCGGCGTCGACTACGAGATGAGCGGCAAGGACCTGGTCGACAGCGTCCGGCTCTCCAACCAGGTCTGCAAGGTGCTCGGCGGCACGCCGCCCGAGGGGTTCAACTACGAGCTCTTCATGGACGAGCACAACCACAAGATCTCCAAGACCAAGGGCAACGGCCTGACCATGGAGGAGTGGCTGCGCTACGGCGCGCCCGAGAGCCTCGCCTACTACATGTTCCAGTCGCCGAAATCGGCCAAGAAGCTCTATTTCGACGTCATCCCCAAGGCGACGGACGAGTACCTGCAGCAGCTCGACGCCTTCAACCGCAAGCGGTCTGAGGGGGACAACGCGCCGGACCTGAACAACCCGGCCTGGCACGTCCACATGGGTCAGCCGCCACAGACCGGCTCGCCGGTGTCGTTCTCGCTGTTGCTGAACCTGGTCTCGGCCGGCAACGCCTCGGACCGCGAGGTGCTGTGGGGCTTTCTCAGCCGCTACATCCCCGGCGCGACGCCGCGGAGCGAGCCGCTGCTCGACCGCCTGGTCGACTATGCGATGAACTACTACGAGGACTTCGTCGCCCCGACGAAGGCCTTCCGGGCCGCCACCGACCAGGAGCGGGCGGCGATGCAGGACCTGCTGGCCCGCCTCCGCGCCCTGCCGACCGGATGCCAGGACGCCGAGCAGATCCAGTTCGAGGTCTACGAGGCCGGCAAGGCGCATGGCTTCGACCCGCTGCGCCTGTGGTTCCAGGGGCTCTACGAGGTGCTGCTGGGCCAGACCCAGGGCCCGCGCTTCGGCTCGTTCGCGGCCATCTTCGGCCTCGACCGGACCGTCCAGCTGATCGAGGACGGCCTCGCCGGCAAGCTGCTGGCGGCCTGAACGAAACCTGACAGCCCCGCCCCGTCGGCGTTCAGGCGGGGGGTGGCATGGTCCTCCTCACAGACGGGCGACG
>DAORNX010000332.1:0-3487 GCA_035441225.1 Caulobacter sp. | reverse complement strand
ACCTACGCCCAGGCCGGTGTCGACATCGACGCCGGAAACGCGCTCGTCGAGGCGATCAAGCCGCTGGCCAGGGCCACCGCCCGACCCGGCATGCAGGGCGGGCTCGGCGGCTTTGGCGCCCTGTTCGACCTCAAGGCCGCCGGCTACGAGGACCCGCTGCTGGTCTCGACCACCGACGGGGTGGGCACCAAGCTGAAGATCGCCATCGAGACCGGCCTGCACGACACGGTCGGCATCGATCTGGTGGCCATGTGCGTCAACGACCTGCTGGCCCAGGGCGCCGAGCCGCTGCTGTTCCTCGACTATTTCGCCACCGGCCGGCTGGACGTGGCCACGGCCACCCGGGTGGTCGCCGGCATCGCCGAGGGCTGCAGGCTGGCCGGTTGCGCCCTCGTCGGCGGCGAGACGGCCGAGATGCCGGGCATGTACGCTGACGGTGAGTACGACCTCGCCGGCTTCACCGTCGGGGCCGTCAATCGCGACGGCGTGCTGCCCAGGCTGGACCACCAGCGGGCTGGCGACGTGCTGATCGGCCTGGCCTCGAGCGGACCGCACTCCAACGGCTATTCGATGGTTCGCAAGGTCGTCGAGCGCTCGGGCCTGGCCTGGGACGGGCCCTCCCCGTTCGGGCCCGGCACGCTGGCCGAGAGCCTGATGATCCCGACGCGGATCTACGTGAAATCGACCCTGCCGCTGATCAAGGCCGGCAAGATCAAGGGTGTGGCGCATATCACCGGCGGGGGGCTGATCGAGAATCCGCCGCGCGCCATCGCCGAGGGGCTGGCTCCACGCTTCGACTGGAACGCCTGGAGTCCCGGCCCGACCTTCCAGTGGCTGCAGGAGACCGGCGGCATCGCCGAGCACGAGATGCGCCGCACCTTCAACTGCGGAATCGGCTTCCTGCTGATCGTCGCCCGTGACGAGGTCCCCGCGGTGCTGGCCGACCTTCTCGACGCGGGCGAGGACGCCTTCGTCTGCGGCGAACTGGCCAAGGGGTGAGCAAGGCTCGCGTCGCCATCCTGATCTCCGGCGCGGGGTCGAACATGGCCGCCCTGGTGGAGGCCTCGCGCGCGGCCGGCTGTCCCTACGAGGTGGTGCTGGTTGTCTCCAACAACCCCGACGCCGCGGGTCTTTCGAAGGCCGCGACGCTTGGCGTGCCGACCCTGGCGATCGACCATCGGCCCTTCGGCAAGGATCGCGAGGCCCATGAACGGCGGATCGACGCGGCGTTGCGCGCGGCCGGGGCGGACTATGTCGCCCTGGCCGGATACATGCGGGTGCTGACGCCCTTCCTCGTCGAGGCCTGGGCCGGTCGGATGGTCAATATCCATCCCTCGCTGTTGCCGAAGCACCCCGGCCTGAACACGCACCAGCGGGCGATCGACGGCGGCGACCCCGAGGCCGGTTGCTCGGTGCATCTGGTCACCGCCGGCGTGGACGAGGGTCCCGTGCTGGGTCAGGCCGCGGTTCCGGTCAGGCCGGACGACACCGCCGAAACCCTGGCCGCCCGCGTGAAGGCCGAGGAACACCAGCTCTATCCGGCCTGCCTGGCGGCGCTGACGCGCGGCTGACGCGCGCGAACTGCCCCGACAGAATCAACGTATACGGGTGGGGCTCGTTGGCGTCCGCCCTGCCTGGCGTCGAACAGGGCGATCGCGGCGAAATGATCGGCATCGGTGACCAGCGAACCCAGACAACCGGCCAGCCGAGACGGGGCGTCCAGGGCGCCCGCGGCCGTTGACTATCGGCGGGTGTTCGAAGCGGCGCCCGCCCCCTACCTGCTGCTGGCGGGCGATCCGCCGCGCTACACCATCGTCGACGTCAACACCGCCTACATGGCGGCGACCGGAACCCGCCGAGAGGCGATTGTCGGTCGCCCTCTGTTCGAGGTGTTTCCGGACAATCCCGAGGACCTTGAGGCGGACGGGGTTGGCGGCCTGCGCGCCTCGCTGGACCGAGTCGTGCGCGACCGGACCGCCGATGTCATGGGGTTGCAGAAGTACGACATCCCGCTGCCCGACCATCCCGAGACCTTCGAGGTCCGCTACTGGAGCCCGATCAACACGCCCGTGACCGGTCCGGGCGGTGAGGTGACGCACATCATCCACCGGGTCGAGGACGTCACCGAGTTCGTGCTGGCGCAGCAGGGCGTCGACCGTATCGAGGCGCTCGCCGACCGACGGCAGGCCGAGGTTCTGCGCAACGCAGCCGATCTGCGCGAGGCCAACCGCCAGCTCAAGGAGGTGACCGGTCGGCTGTCGGAGCTGAACGCCCTCCAGGCGGCGCAGGCCCAGGCCCGGCTCAGCTTCGCCATGAACTCGGCAGGTATGGGCGAACTGATCCTGGATCCGGCCACGGACCGCACGGTGCACTCGCCTGGCATGGCCAAGCTGCTCGGGTTCGCCGGGGACCGGCTGCTGACGCGCGAGGAAATCCGCCAGGCCGTGCATCCGGAAGACCAGGCCCAGGTCGCCGCCCATCGCGACGCGGCCATCGCTGGTCCGGGCGAGGCCTTCGAGACCGAGCACCGCGTGGTCTGGCCCGACGGGTCGGTGCGCTGGCTGGTCAACCGGGGTCGGGTAGCGCGCGACGGCGACGGACGCGCGACCGAGATCACCGCGGTGTTCATGGACATCACCGAACGCAAGCAGGCCGAGGAACGCCAGACCCTGCTGCTGGCGGAACTGAATCACCGGATGAAGAACACCCTCGCCACGGTGATGGCGCTCGCCGGCCAGACGCGGCGCGGCGCGGCCGACATGGAGTCCTTCGGCAGGACCTTCGAGGCGCGGCTGCGGGCCCTGTCCACCGCCCATGACCTGCTCAGCGAGGGGTCCTGGAACGGGGCCTCGCTGGCTGACGTGCTGCTCAGGACGCTGGCCCCCTACAGCGCGACGCCGGGGCGGGTGCGGGCCGAAGGGCCCGCCATCCGCCTGAGTCCCAACGCCGCCGTGACCATGAGCATGGCGATCCATGAACTGGCGACCAACGCCGCGAAGTACGGCGCCCTGTCGACGGGGGACGGACGGCTGTCGGTGGACTGGACCGTGGACATATCCCCCGCCCCGGGCCGCCTGGCCATCCGCTGGGTCGAGACCGGCGGGCCGGCCGTCGCAACGCCGCCCCGGCGCGGCTTCGGCTCGCGGCTGATCGAACAGGCGCTCGCGCGCGAGCTTGGCGGCGAGGCCCGCCTGCTTTTTCCGCCCGAGGGCGTGCAATGTGAAATCGACCTGCCCCTGTCACACAAGGTGTCGCCCGGATGACGGCCAACGCGATCGAAGGCCTTCGGCTGTTTCTGGTCGAAGACGAAGCCCTCGTGGCCATGCTGCTCGAGGACATGCTCGCCGATCTGGGATGCGTGGTGGTCGACACCGCCGGCAGCCTGGACCAGGCGCTGGGCCGGCTGGAGGACATCGCCGGGCGGGCCGATGGCGCGATCCTCGACGTCAACCTCGGCGGCGAGCAGGTCTACCCGTTCGCCGACGCC
>DAORNX010000331.1:0-3496 GCA_035441225.1 Caulobacter sp. | reverse complement strand
GCGCGCGACTGGACATGACCGCCCTGGTCGACGGCTACTACGCCGAGGTCCAGGCGATGGGCGGAAGCCGCTGGGACACCTCCAGCCTGGCCGCGCGACTGGAGAAACCCCAATGATCCGGTCGACCTTCACCCGCCTCGCCACCCTGGCGATCGGCCTGTCGATGGTCCTGGCCGCCCCGGCCCTGGCCGCGCCGGTCGTGACGGAAGGCGACGTCGTCGTCCGGAACTTCCGCTTCCAGTCCGGCGAGACCCTGCCGGACCTGAGGCTGCACTACCGCACCCTGGGCGAACCGCGGCGCGACGCCTCCGGCCGGGTGGTCAACGCGGTGATGATCCTGCACGGCACGGGTGGCTCGGGCGCGCAGTTCCTGCGGCCGCAGTTCGCCGATGTGCTGTTCCGGCCAGGCGGCCCGCTTGATCCGGCGAAATACTACATCATCCTGCCCGACGGCATCGGCCACGGCGGGTCCTCCAAGCCCAGCGACGGCCTGCGCGCGCATTTTCCGGCCTATGACTATGACGACATGGTCGAGGCCCAGCGCCGGTTGCTGGTCGACGGGCTCAAGGTCGACCATCTGCGGCTGATCATGGGCACCTCGATGGGCTGCATGCACGCCTTCGTCTGGGGCGAGGCCCATCCCGACTTCGCCGACGCCCTGATGCCGCTGGCCTGCCTGCCGACGGAGATCGCCGGCCGCAACCGGGTCTGGCGCAAACTGGCCATGGACGGCATCCGCGCCGACCCGGCCTGGCTGGGCGGCGACTACGCCGAGCAGCCGCTGCAGGGCCTGCGCACGGCCCAGAGCCTGCTGATGCTGGCCGGCGGAGCGCCCATGCCGATGCAGCGCGAACTGGCCGGCCGCGCCGCCGCGGACGCCTGGGTGGAACAGGGCATGGCCGCCGCCTTGCCGCGGCTGGACGCCAATGACCTGTGGTTCCAGATCAACGCCTCGCGGACCTACGACCCCTCGGCCGGGCTGGAGCGGATCACGGCGCCGGTGATGTGGGTCAATTCGGCGGACGACTTCATCAATCCGCCGGAACTGGGTCTCGCCGAGACCTTCGCGCCCCGGATCAAGCGCGGAACCTACGTCCTGCTGCCCAACAGCGCCGACGGCCACGGCCATGGGACCCACACCTGGGCGGCCTTCTGGCAGGACCGGCTGGCCGCGCTGCTGAAGGCGTCGGAACCCCGCCCGTGATGTTCGCGGCCCGCCTGCGGGAGCCCGTGATGCGCGGGGAGGTGACCTGCTCGGTGCGCATCTGGCAGAGCCCGCGCGTCAAGGCGGGCGGGCGATACGCGCTCGGGCCGGGGCATGTCGTGGTCCGCTCGATTCACGAGATATCGCTGGCCGATGTGACGCCCGACCTGGCCCGGCGCTCGGGGTTTTCAGGCCTTGTGGACCTGCTCAAGGTCGCCAGGCATGGGCCGGGCGAGCGGGTGTTCCTGGTCGAGTTCGACTATGAGGGCCCGTCCGCCTAGGCCGCGCGGGCGGTCCACTGGACGACCGAGGTGATCAGGCCGCGGGCGTCGATCGGCTTGTGCACATGGCCATCGAAGCCGGCGCCGAGCAGGCGTTCGGTGTTCTGGCCGTCGACATCGGCGGTGAAGGCGAGGATCGGGGCCTCGGCGTTGGGGCCGGCGCCGCTGCGGATCCGGCCCATGGCCTCCTCGCCGCCCATGCCCGGCATGCGGATGTCCATCAGGATCAGGTCGAACACATCGACCATCGCCGTCTGCACGGCCTCCTCGCCGCCCGTGGCGAAGCTCAGGTCGAGGTCCAGCGGCCGCAGCAGATGGGACACCAGCTCCCGGTTGGCCTCGTTGTCGTCGACGACGAGCACCCGCGCCCGGTCCGACGGGGAGTCCGCGACGAGTTCTGGCATTTCGGCCGTGGCGGGGGCGTCGGAGAGCGGGGCGGGCGTGCGGAACCAGAAGCGGCTGCCCTCGCCGGGCTGGCTTTCCACGCCGATCTCGCCGCCCATGGCGGTGACCAGGCCGTAGCAGATGGCCAGGCCGAGCCCCGTGCCGCTCTCCATGCGGTTGCTGGCGCCGTGAACCTGGGAAAAGCGCTGGAACAGGCGGGCCTGTCCTTCCGCCGAGATGCCGGGGCCGCTGTCGACGACATCGATCCGCAGGCCGTCGTCCGACGACCAGGCCGCGCTGACCCGCACCTCGCCGGCGGCGGTGAACTTCACCGCGTTGCCCACCAGGTTCAGCAGGACCTGGCGCACCCGGTCGGGATCGACCAGTGTCCAGGCCGGCAGGTCTTCGGCCAGCGTGACGGTGAGGGTGACGCCCTTGTTCGCCGCCTGGGCCCCGAACAGTCCGGCGACATCCTGCACCAGGCCCGCGAGCGCGGTGGGGCGGGGTTCGATCCGCGCCTGACCGGCCTCGATCTTCGAGAAGTCCAGCACGTCGTTGACGATCGCCAGCAACGACTGGGTGGCGGTGACGATTCGGCCGGCGAACTGCGCTGAATCGGGCGACAGGTCGGGCTGGTCGGCCAGCAGGCGCGAATACCCGACGATGCTGGTCAGCGGCGTGCGGATCTCGTGGCTCATGTTGGCGAGGAACTCGGACTTGACCCGGTCGGCCCGCTCGGCCCGCTCGGCCGCCGCCACCAGCCGGCCCTGCAGTCGTCGTTGATTGAGCAGCGAGACCACGGCCGCGATCAGCGCCAGGGCCACCACCCCGACCAGGACGCTGATCTGCAGGGTCTGGCGGCGCTGGGCGTCCAGCAGGGCCTGGGTGTCGTCGATCTCGCTCTCGAGGCTGGCGCGCATGCCGTGCAGCCCCTCCACGACCGAGGCGGCCATGTCGCTGCGCTGCTGGTCGTGGAACCGCATCAGGGCCTCGTAGGCCTCGGCCAGGCGGCCCTCGCTCCGCAGCACCTCGGCCTCGCCCTGCAGCAGGTCATGCATCAGCACCGGGTCACCCCGCTCGCGGGCGAGGTCGGTCAGCGCCTGAAGCTGCCGCCGCGCCTCGGCCGGCCGGCCGAGCCGGGCCAGGGCGATCACCTCGAGCAGCATGACCTTGGGCCGGTGCTCGGCGGCGATATCGGGGTTGGTCAGGGCCGCCGCGGCGCATTGCAGGGCCGCGGCGTAGCGCCGGTTGGCCGACTTGATCTTGGCGCAGAGCTCATTGGCCCAGCCGATCTCGATGCCGTTGCCGGTCTCGTCGGCGAGCCTGCGGTACTGCTGCAGCAACCGCTCCGCCAGCGCGTTGCGGCCCTGGCTCGAAGACAGGACGGTCAGGTTGTAGAGCGCGGTGCGGCCGTCGATCGGCTGGTCCGTCGCGAGGGTGGCGGCGATGCCGATGTCGATGTTGTCGATGAAGGCGGGCAGGTCGCCCAGTTCGCGCGAGGCGTAGGCGCCGGCGTCGGCCAGGCCGAGCTTGAGGGCCGCGGCGTCGTCCGACCGCCCGGCGTCCCGCAACCCCGACCGGATCACCTGCAGCGCCTGGACCGGCAGTCCGGCGTCGGTCAGCGAAT
>DAORNX010000330.1:3313-3508 GCA_035441225.1 Caulobacter sp. | reverse complement strand
ACGCGCTCTTCTTCATGACCCGGTCGTCGCTCGACTACCTGCATGTCAGTGACGGGTGGTCGATCGGCACGGGGCCGAGCGTCGTGTTCATCGACGAGGGCTTCGCCCGGACACTGAACACGACAACCCTTACCCAGGACGTCTACGCCATCGCCTTCGGGCAGCGGGGGCTGATGGCCGGCACCGGGCTGGAGG
>DAORNX010000330.1:0-3148 GCA_035441225.1 Caulobacter sp. | reverse complement strand
GCCGGATCCGGCTCGACGCCGCGACCTTCCTGCAGGAGGACGCTGGCCCGGCCGCCACGGACTTCCGCCGTGGCTCGTTCAACAACAGCCTTGAGAATGACCGCGCCAGGGACCTCAAGGACGGCGTGACGGTCCGGAGCGCCCGGGTGATGGTCGACGGCGTGATCCTGCGCAGGCTCGAGTATCGCGCGGAGTACGACCTCGGCGATCCGGGCCTGGATGACGGCGTCCGACTTTCGGCGGCCTGGCTGCAGTATCGGCTGACTCCGACCTGGCGGGGGCGGGTGGGGGCCTTCGCGGTCCCGACCGGCCTGGAGGACGCGGCCGGGGCCGGCGGCCAGCTCTTCCTGGAGCGTCCATCGTCGGCCGAGGTGGCGCGGAGCGTCGTGGCCGGCAACGGCCGGCAGGCGGTGTCTCTGCAGGGGGCGGGCGAAGCCTGGACCTTGAGCCTGGCCGCGACCGGCGATCGCATCGACGGGGCGACGACGACCGGTCAGCAGGCCCTGCTGATGCGAGCCACCCGGCGAATTGAACGACCGGGCGACCTGGTGCTGCACCTGGGAATCAGCGGCGCGGCGGTCGTGAGCCCCGGACGGAGCAGGACCGGCGGCGCGCCGCTGCGACTGCGGGACCGTCCGGAAATCCGGGTCGACGGCGCCCGGCTGGTCGATACGGGCGACATCGACGTCGAGGGCTATCGTTCCGTGGGTCTGGAAGCTGGCCTCCGACGGGGCGCAGGGATCGTCGAAGCCGAGTATTTCGGCATGCGAATGGCCAGGACCGGCGGAGCGGCCGAGGCTGAGTTTTCGGGCTGGTACATACAGGGCGGCTGGATCCTGACGGGCGAGTCCCGTCCCTATGCCGCCGCGACCGGGAGTTTTGACCGACCACGACCTGTCCGCACCTTCGCGCCCCGCCGCGGCGACTGGGGCGCGCTCGAACTGGCGCTGAGAATTTCCCGCCTTGACCTGGACTGGGGTGGAAAGTCGGCCGCGCCGATCCATGGAGGTGTCCAGACGATCGGGTCGGTCGGCCTCAACTGGTACCCCGACGATCCGGTGCTGGTCCGCCTGGCCTACAGCGCGGTCCGCGCGGACCGTCGCTCGCCCGGCGGCGACGCCTTCGCCGGACCCTACCCGGCGACGCCACCCAAGGGCGCCCAGGTCGGCCAGGCGTTGCAGACCCTTTCGTTGATGGTCCAGATCGCCTTCTAGGTCGTCCCGGCCGAATCGATCGCCAGGGGCGGAAGCGGGACGAGCCGCCGCGCGGCGGCTTCAGACCCGCCGGGGACACCAGGGTTTTCTGGGGAAAACAATGGTGGGTGCAGTAGGATTCGAACCTACGACCCGCTGATTAAGAGTCAGCTGCTCTACCAACTGAGCTATGCACCCGTATCGACGGTCGGGGCTTTGCGAGGCCCGGCGGCGAGGGCGCGGAACATAGCCGAAAAGACCGGGGACGCAAGGGCGATACGCATGGCCAGACGAGACATCACGGGAGCGGTCGATTTCGACTATCTGGAACGGTTCGCGGCCGGCGATCAGCAGGTTGTCGACGAGGTGCTCGAACTGTTCCAGGAGCAGGCCGCGATGTGGTCGCCGATGCTCGAGTCGACGAACGATGGCTGGCGCGACGCGGTGCACACGGTCAAGGGCGCGGCGCGCGGTGTGGGCGCCCACGCCCTGGGCGAGGCCTGCGAGCGGGCCGAGATCGAGGGGCCGCAGGCCTTGCCGGCCGTGCACGGGGCGCTGGACGCGGCGCTGTTCGACATCGCCGCCTGGCGGCACGAGAAGGCGCTGCGGTCGCTGAAGGGCTGATCATGTGGGCGCATCGCCCGTAGCCGCGGCGGCCGAGTTGCTGGGCGAGACCTTTTGCGCCGGTTCGATCGCGGCGTAGCGACCGACGCGCGCGCGGCGCAGGGTGGCGTCCTCAAGCGAATAGTAGAGGGTGATCAGCCCGCCCTCGACGACCGTCGAGGCCGCGAAGGCGATGTCGGTGGCGGCCCGGTCCTTCGCGGGCGGCGGCAGCAGTAGCGGCTCCAGGCCCCGGCCCGTCACGCGCGTGAAGTCGGGGTCGAAGGTGATCCAGCCGATGCGCCAGCGGGCGTCGACCGTCGCGCCATTGTAGAACATCACCGGGTCTTCCCCCTCGACCATGGCGATCGGGCCGGTCGACAGGTGCCAGTTGTCCCAGCTGTCCTGGCGGATGCCGAAAGGGTTGGGCAGCAGCGTCCAGGGGCCCTTGGAGGTCGGTCCGCTGGCCACGCCGATGCGCGAGGCGTCGTGGGCCGCGTATTCATAGAACAGCCGCCAGTCGCCCGACGCCGTCCGGGCCAGGGTGGCTTCCTTGATGTTGCCCTGTCCGGGCGGCGCCTTGAGCATGACCCGACGCTTGACCAGATGGATCAGGTCGGGCCCCTCGGCGACCAGCAGCGAGCCCTGCCGGCGCGCCGCGTCGACGCCCGTGTAGAAGACCTGGTAGCCGCCGTCGTCCAGGACCAGGACGGTCGGATCCTCGCAGCCGCCGGCGTCGAACGACTCGGGGCCCGGCAGGATGGCCGGCTTGAGGTCCATCTCGAAGCACAGGCCGTCATGGCTGGCGCCGCTGCAGATGATGCCCGTCGGGTCCGTGTCACGCAGCGGGCGAGGGACCCGGCGCACGAGCATCCGGTACCGCTCGCCCTCCCGCCAGACGAACGGGCTCATCAGGTCCATGCCCTCGAGCGGCGAGCCTTCGGCGAGGGTCACCTCTTCGATCGCCTCGATGCTGTAGGTGGTCATGCGTTCACGCTCCTTGCGCGACCGTCAGCGACAGGGCGCCGTCGATCACCACCGTGGCTCCCGTGATGTAGTCGGCGTCCGGCGAGAGCAGGAACAGCACCAGCCGGGCGACTTCATTGGCCCGCCCGGCGCGGCCCCAGGGAATGTGGCTCTCGAGCGCCGCGCGATAGTCGGCGTCGGCCACCGCCCGCGCGTTCATCGGGCTGAGGATCATGCCGGGCGCGACGCCGTTGACCGCGATCCGCCCTGGCGCGAGCTCGAGAGCGAGGGTTCTGGTCAACTGCGCCAGCCCGCCCTTGGCCGCGTCGTAGTCAGCGGCGCCGGCTCGCGGCGCCCGCTCGTGGATCGAGGAGATGTTGACGATCCGG
>DAORNX010000329.1:483-3517 GCA_035441225.1 Caulobacter sp. | reverse complement strand
GCGAGAGCCGCCAGGGGCTCCGATGGTTCCCGCGGAGGCGGGAACCCAAGCGGTGTATCGGATCCTGACGCGCCGTTTCGGCAGCCACAAGAGCTTGGGTCCCCGCCTTCGCGGGGACGATCGGCGAAAAGACGGCTCCAGGTCGTGATTGTCGATTGGCCTTAGCGTGAATGGCGCCCCATGGCGTGCCTGGCCATCCAGCCCCTAGCTACTGACGCCTCGCCCCCGGCCCCTCTCCCCGCCCCAACCCCCTCTTTTGGGGCATGGCGCCGGCGACAGGACGGGCCATAGGGTGGTAATCACCAGTATCACTTGGGGGAGTTCACTCATGAAAAAGCTCATCGCCGCCGCCGTCGCGCTCAGCACGGCCGCCTTCGTCGCGCTTCCCGCGGCCGCCTATGTCTATCCGACCGGCGGCGTCAGCGCCCAGGAAGTGTCCAGTGTCCTGCGAGCCAAGGGCCTGCCCGTCGAGATCACCACCGACGACGCCGGTGATCCGATGATCAAGAGCTCGTCGAACAACCTGAACTGGCGCGTCTACTTCTACGACTGCAAGGCGGGCCGCTGCACCAGCATCCAGTTCTCGTCGGGCTTCGACCTCGACAACGGCATGACCTACGCCAAGTGCAACGAGTGGAACTACACCAAGCGCTTCAGCCGCTGCGCGCTGGACGACGAGATGGACCCCTACACCCGCTACGACATCGACGTGGCCAAGGGCTACACCTCCGAGTCGCTGGCCTACGCCCTCGACACCTGGCTGCTGGTGGTGCCGACCTTCTCGAGCTTCATCGGCTACTGACCGAGGGGGGCGGCGCCTCGCGCGTCGCACCGCTGACGATCCCGGACGCCCGGCCGCCGTCATGGCGCGCCGGGCGTCTGTCTGTCGGGCTCAGACCAGGGTCGCCTCGTCCCGGGCGTCGAGTTTGCGCCGGATCAGGGCGTGGGCCGTCGCGTCCAGCCGGTAGCCGCTGATCAGCCAGGCCGCCGCCAGGGCCAGGGCCGCCGGGCCGAGGCAGAACATCAGCTGAAGTGTCAGCAGGGCGGTCGCGCTGTTGTCGCCCGACCGCTCGGCGACGAAGCCGACTTCCTTGAGCAGGAACAGGCTGCCGCCGACCGCCAGCATCGAGCCGATCTTGACCGAGCCCGTCAGCAGCGAGAACAGCAGGCCGGTGCGATCGACGCCGCTCTCCAGCCGTTCCTCGTCGGCCACGTCGGCCATCATCGCCTTGAGCATGATCGGGCCCGAGGCATAGGGCAGACCGGCCAGGAACATGGTCAGAAAGCCGACCCACAGCAGGTTCGGCGCGACGAACACCGACATCTGCATCACCGCCCAGCAGACGCCCGCGATCATCATCGCGCGATGCTTGCCGAGGCGGCGGGCGACGACCCGCCAGATCGGCGCCCCGGCCAGGGCCCCGACGAAGAACACGATCAGCATCAGCCCCGCCATGCCCCGCTCGACCCCGCGCACGGCGTCGAAGAAGAAGAACAGCAGGGTGCCCGAGACCGACAGGGCCGTGCCCCAGCAGATGTCGGCCGCCAGCACCCGCAGCACCGAGCCCCGCTTCAGCATGGCCAGGATATGGCCCAGCCTCGGTGTTTCATGATGCGGCCTGGCCGCCGGCTCGCCGGTGGCCGACAGGGCCAGCACGGTGGTCAGCGGCAGGGCGATGATGGTGAACCAGCCCATCGCCTTGACCCCGGTGGAGAAGTCGCCGCCGAAGCCGAACCTGACCAGCGGCGGCATCAGCAGGATGGCGATCATCCCGCTGACGGTCATCGCCTGCCACCAGCCATAGACGCGCGACCGCTCGTCGTAGCCCGGCGCCACGGTCGCCGCCCAGGCCATGTGCCCCAGCTGCGACATCGACTGGCCGCCGAAGCCGACGATCAGCCACAGCAGGATGTAGCCGCCGCCGATGCCGGGCCGGGCCATGAACAGCATGTAGGTCGCCAGCATGGCGATCGGGGCGCCGACGACGAACCACGGCCGGAAACGGCCCCAGCGCGAGCGCGTCCGGTCCATCACCAGCCCGAGGGCCGGGTCGAACCACAGGTCGAAGAACCGAACCACCATGAAGGCCCAGCCGAGCTCGGCCAGATCAACCTTCAGGTCCTGGGCGTAATAGTTGGGCAGGTAGGCCGTGACCGGCATCAACATGGCGGCCAGGGGAATGGTCGGGGTGGCGAAGGCCAGCAGCCGCCAGAGGGACATCCGGGCCGGGCCTGCCCCCGCGGGTCTCCCCTGCGTCGTCGACGGGCCCGTGACGGCCGGGTCCAGCTCCACTGACACTCTGATCCCCCCCACGAGGTCCCCCTCTTCGCGGGGTGGTTCGCCGATGTTCCGTCGCTATCGCCCGTCGCGCAAGGGGATCGCCCTGCCCTATCCGGCGATCTCGTCCATGAAGCCGGCCAGGGTCACGTCCAGCTCGGTGACGCCGTCGGCGTCATGGGTCGCCAGCAGCACCTCGACCCGGTTGTAGACGTTGGACCATTCAGGATGGTGGTCGAGCTTGTCGGCCATCAGCGCCACGCGGCTCATGAAGCCAAAGGCCGCGTTGAAATCGGCGAAGGTGAAGGTCTTGTGGATGGCGTCGCGCCCGGCCACCGCCGTCCAGCCGTTGAGCCGCGCTGTCGCCGCCGCCGCGCCGATCTTCGGATGGGCCATGACTCGTCTCCGTGAAGCTTGGGGCGGCTATAGCACGGCCGCGGGCGGGCCATCCCAACCTGAACTGGGCATAAAACAGTCGAGATCAAGCATTGGCCCGCCGGTTTTTATGCGCAGACTTCGAAGCCCTCAATGGAAAGGGCTCACCATCATGCAGGCTTCAGGGGACTGGCTCGCGACCGCGGGCGCCGGGGAGGTGGCGGCGGCGGTTCGCGCGCGATCGGTCAGCGCCGTGGAAGCGGTCGAGGCGGCGATCGCGCGGATCGAGGCGCGCGACGGGGCGATCAACGCGGTGGTGGTGCGCGACTTCGACCGCGCGCTGGACCAGGCGCGGCGGGTCGACCGGGCTATCGCGGCGGG
>DAORNX010000329.1:0-313 GCA_035441225.1 Caulobacter sp. | reverse complement strand
CCTGCGCCAGGCCATCGGGCTGCAGCAATCGCCGCCCGGCATGCTGCTGACCACGCTGGCGCTGTTCCTGACCTATTTCGTGATGGAGCCGGTGTTCACCGCGGCCTGGGCGGCCGGCATGGTCCCGCTCGAGCTCGGCAGCGACGCCGGCGGCTCGATCCGTGTCCCGGCGTCGTTCTGCGGCGTGTTCGGCCACCTCTCGTCGTTCGACATCATCTCCCTCGAGGGCTTCGGCCCGCCTGGCGGCGGCATGATCGCCCAGGGCCGCAACTGGGCCGCGGCCGGGCCGATGGCGCGCAGGGCGGAGGACCTT
>DAORNX010000328.1:0-3521 GCA_035441225.1 Caulobacter sp. | reverse complement strand
GTCGGCTATCGCCTTGGTCTTGCCTTGCTGTTGGGATTCATGCTGTTCGCGGTCTGGAACGACCTGCAGCGCTACAACGTGTTCAACTTCCTCGGTGGTCTGTTCTCATGAGCACCCGCCGACCGCCGATGGCAGACCTTATGAAGCATGCTCGTGCGCACAGCGCTGCGATTGTTACCCTTGCTGCGCTCCTTCTGGGGACGACGGCGCTGGCCACCCCGACCGTGGCCTCTGCCCAGGTCGAAACGGGGGTGGTCCAGCGCATCCTGGTCCAGGGCAACGAGCGGATCGAGGCCGGGACGGTGCTGTCCTACCTGCCGATCCAGGCCGGCGACACGGTCGATTCCGCGCGCATCGACGTGGCGCTCAAGACCCTGTTCCGCACCGACCTGTTCGCCGACGTCAAGATCGACCTGCAGCCGAACGGCGACCTGGTCGTTCGCGTGGTGGAGAACCCGATCATCAACCGGGTGATCTTCGAAGGGAACTCGGCGCTCAAGGAAGAGAAGCTGCGCGACGAGGTGACCATCCGGCCGCGGGGCATCTTTACCCGCGCCAAGGTCCAGTCGGACGTCCAGCGCCTGATCGAGCTCTATCGCAAGTCAGGCCGCATCGGCGTGACGGTGACCCCCAAGGTCGTCGAGCTGCCGCAGAAGCGCATCGACCTGATCTTCGAGATCAACGAAGGCCCCAAGAGCGGCGTCCTCGACATCAACATCCTCGGCAACGTGGCCTTTTCGGACAGCGACCTGGCCGAT
This sequence comes from Caulobacter sp., assembly GCA_035441225.1. Lineage (GTDB taxonomy): Bacteria > Pseudomonadota > Alphaproteobacteria > Caulobacterales > Caulobacteraceae > Caulobacter. The sequence continues at coordinate 2,763 of DAORNX010000328.1, read as the reverse complement.
GTGATCGTCACCGAGGAGTCCCACTGGTACAAGTTCCTCTCGAGCAACGACAACTACGATCCGGACCGGATCGAGTACGACAAGGAACAGTTGCGGAAATTCTACCGCAACAAGGGCTATTATGACTTCCGGATCATCTCGGCCGTCGCCGAGCTGTCGCCCGAGCGCAACGGCTTCGTGGTCACCTACACGATCGAGGAAGGCGAGAAGTACAAGTTCGGCAAGCTGACGGTCGAGACGGAGCTGAAGAAGCTCGATGGCGCTGTGCTGCAGCAGCTCCTGCCGATCCGCACGGGCCAGGTCTACCAGGACGAACTGATCGAGCAGGCCACCGATTCGCTGACCTTCGCGGCCGGCGCCGCCGGGTTCGCCTTCGTCGACGTCCGCCCGCGCTACATTCCCAACCGCGAGACCCACACCGTCGACGTGGTCTTCCAGGTCAAGGAAGGCCCGCGGGTCTACATCGACCGCATCGACATCGTCGGCAACACCCGCACGCTCGACTATGTGATCCGCCGCGAGATGAACGTCTCCGAGGGCGACGCCTACAACCGCGTGCTGGTTGACCGGTCAAAGCAGCAGATCCGCGCCCTCGGCTTCTTCAAGGACGTCAACGTCGAGGAGGTCCCGAGCGGGGTCCCCGATCGCACGACCCTGCGCGTGACGGTCGAGGAGCAGCCGACGGGCGAACTGTCTTTCAGCGCCGGCTACAGCTCGGTCGACCAGCTGATCCTCGATCTGGGCGTCAGCGAGCGCAACTTCCGCGGACGGGGCCAGAACGTCCGCGCCCGCATCTCCGTCGGTTCGCTGCGCCAGCAGATCGACTTCTCGTTCACGGAGCCGCGCTTCCTCGGCCGCGACCTGCGGGCCGGCGTGGATGTCTATTCCTACCGCTACGACTTCAGCCAGCAGACGGCGTTCGACACCCGCTCGACCGGCGCCGGCCTGCGCCTGGGCTTCCCGCTGACCACCAACGCCTCGATGGGGCTGCGCTACACCCTGCGCACCGACGACGTGGTGGTGTCCGATTCCTACTGCATCCCCGGCCAGGAGGTGGTGTCCCCGACCCTCTGCGCCCAGCGGGGCTCCAACGTCACCTCGCTGATCGGCTACACGGTGCGGCTGGACCGGCGCAATGACGTGCTCAAGCCGACCCGCGGCTTCTTCGTCGAACTGAACCAGGACATCGCCGGCGTCGGCGGCGACGTGAACTACCTGCGGACCGAGTCGAACGGGGGCTGGTACTACGGCTTCAACAAGGACTTCGTGCTGAGCGCGACCGGCTCGTTCGGCTACATCGACGGCTGGCACGGCGACGACGTCCGCATCAACGACCGCTTCTACAAGGGCGGAAACTCCTTCCGTGGCTTCGAGGTCGCCGGCATTGGTCCGCGCGACACCTCGTTCGGCCGCAACGACGCCCTGGGCGGCAAGCTCTACGCCATCGGCTCCCTGGAGCTGTCGGTGCCGACCTTCCTGCCCGAGCAGTACGGCATCAAGGCGTCGGTGTTCACGGACGTCGGCACGCTCGGCCTTCTGGACGACGCCGACCAGCGCGACCGCTTCGGCCAGATCATCGACTGCGATACCTCGTCCACCACGGTCACGCCGTGCATCAAGGATGACCTCGGTTTGCGCGCCTCGGCGGGTCTTTCGATCTTCTGGCGGTCGCCGATGGGGCCAATTCGTTTCGACTTCAGCCAAATTCTGGCCAAAGAAGACTACGACAAGACGGAAACGTTCCGTTTCTCCACCTCCACAAGGTTCTAGACTCCATGCGATTCAACAAGACCTTCACGGTCGCGGCCGGCGCGGCCGCCGCTCTCGCCTTCGCCTCGGCCGTCGCGGCCCAGACGCCACCGCCGCGTCCGGCCACGCCTGCGCCCGCGGCGCCGGCGATCAAGCATGGTCCGGCCCTTCCCGGAGTCTGCACCTACAACGGTGACCAGGCCGTCCAGGACTCGGAAGTGGGCAAGTACGTCGCCGCCCGTATGAAGCAGATCATCGCCGAGGTGAATGCCGAACTGACCGCCGAGGACACGGCGATCAAGAACGAAGCCAAGGCCATCGACGCCGCCCGCGCCGCCGGTCCGACCGACGCGCTGGAGGCCCGCGCGGCCAACCTGCAGGTCCGGTTCAATGCCTTCAAGCGCAAGCAGCAGTTGCGCCAGGCGGAGGTCCAGCAGACCGAACGCAAGGCGCTGATGCGCGTTCTGCAGGAACTGGACCCGATCGCGGTGGGCGTCTACCAGGCGCGCAACTGTTCGATCCTGCTGGGCGACGGCGTGTTGCTCGGCAATCCGGCGATGGACATCACCGGCCAGGTGGTCACGGGCCTGAACGCCAAGATCAAGACGTTCACCTTCAACCGTGAGCGCATGGACACTCCGCCGGCCGGGGCCCCGGCAGCGACGCCGCCGCGCGCAAACTAGTCCGACTCGCGCTATCGCGGGTCTGTGCGAGGACGTGATGCCAGACCCGCGATTCTACCTCAGTCGAGGCCCCCTTCCATTGGCGGACCTCGCCCGACTGACCGGCGCCCGGCTGGAACCGTCGGACAATCCTGACGCGCTGATCGTCGGCGCGGCGCCGCTCGACAGGGCGGGGCCGGCCGATGTGGCGTTCCTCGGCGACCGGAAGCATCTGGCGGCGCTCAGGGCCACGCGCGCCGGGGCCTGTTTCATCGGCCAGGCTCATGTCGGCGACCTGCCGGCCGGCTGCGTCGGGCTGGTCGCGAACCGGCCCCAGGCGGCCTGGGCCGCG
>DAORNX010000327.1:0-3545 GCA_035441225.1 Caulobacter sp. | reverse complement strand
TCGGGATTGATGAGGAACTTCTCCCCGGTCGCCTTGCGGTTATAGGCGGCGACGACCTCGGGGTTCAGCACCTCCCGAAGCGACAGTTCCCGGGTGTAGTGGCTGGCGAAGGTGGTTTTCAGTTCGGCGACCACCCGGTCGCGCAGCTTCTGGCCCTCGACGGGACCGATCTTCATCAGGAACGGCGTCAGCAGCCACCCGCCGAGACCCCACATCATGCCGAACGCGCGGTTCAGTTCGGTCGGGCCGGTGTCCAGCCCGCCGTAGATGTAGACCTGCTTGGCCTGGGTCGAGCCGTAGCGGCTGTAGACCTTGGCCGTCTTGTTGGCGGCGATCTCCATGGCGGTGAGGATCTGGCCGGCCAGCTTGCCGCCGCCGATGGCGTCGAAGGCCAGGTAGGCGCCCGTCTCGACGATGGCCTGGGTCAGGTCGTCCATGAAGGTCGGCGAGGACGAATTGACCACATGGGTGGCGCCGATGTCGCGCAGGATCGCTTCCTGCTCGGCGTTGCGCACAATGTTGACCAGGCCGATGCCGTCCTTGAGGCAGATCTTCTGCAGCATCTGTCCGAGGTTCGAGGCCGCCGCCGTGTGGATCAGGGCCGAGAACCCCTCCCGGCGCATGACCTCCGGAAAGCTCAGCGCCGTCAGCGGATTGACGAAGCAGGAGGCGCCTTCGGCCGGGGCGGTCCCGTCGGGCAGCGCCATGCAGCTGGCCACGGGCAGGGTGCGGTACTGGCCGTACATCGCCCCGCCAAGCACCGCGACGGTCTTGCCGAGCAGGGCCCGCGCCTGCGGCGAGGTCCCGGTCGCCACGACGACGCCCGCGCCCTCGTTGCCGACCGGCATGCTCTCGCCGACCCGGGCGGCGACCATCCGCATCAGGCGCTCGGGAATGTCGAAAGTGACCACCGGCCCGTTGGCGTTCTCGCTCACCCGCGCCGTTCCGATGTCGGCCGGGCCGAGCAGCAGGCCCAGGTCCGACGGGTTGATGGGCGAGGCCAGGACCCGGACCACCACCTCGTCCTCGCCCGGCGCCGGCGTCTCGGTCGACTGCAGCGACAGCTCGAGCCGGGCGTCGGCGGTCACCAGGGACCGCAGTTGCAGGCCGGTGGCCCAGGGGGTGGTGGTCATGGCGTCGCGCTCCCGCTTCCGGCTCATCCGGATTCGTTGTCAGGGAAGCGCATCGGGGGAGCCGGGGGAAGAGGACTGTTCCGGAAGGGACGGGGAGAGGAGGCCAACGGGACGCCCACCGCCGGCCGCGAAATGCAAAACGGCCCCTCGCGGGGCCGTCCTGGTCAGGTCTATTGCGGAAGAATGGAGCGGGCGAAGAGATTCGAACTCTCGACCCCAACCTTGGCAAGGTTGTGCTCTACCACTGAGCTACGCCCGCGCTCCAGGGACGCTTTTGGAGGGCGTCCCGAAAATCGAGAGGCGGCTTATGGCAGAGGGTCAGGGCCTTTGCAAGCGTCTCCCGGCGTCGAAATCAGACCCCGAGGCGGGGCGACTTCAGCCGCCGCTTGTTGACGTGGTCCTTCGGCGCCGGTCCGGTCTGCTCAGGCAGCTCGCCCTTGAAATAGTAGCGCTGCCAGGCGTCGCGCACGGCATCGGGCTCCTGCTTCATCAGGCGGCGGTTGAACTCCTCGCGCTGGCGATACCAGGCGTCGTACTGCGCCCGCAGGTCGTCGTTCGAGGCCAGCGAGCGGGTCACCGGCTGGACCTGGGCCAGGGCCTTGTCCTGCAGCATGGTGATGAAGCAGAACGGCTCGCCCTTCTCGAACCGCACGCGGCCGGGGCGGGTGAAGATCCAGTTCATGGTGAAGGGGAAGGGCAGCCAGTCGGTCTCGACCAGGCCGGCCAGCGGCTGGATGCCGTCCTTGACGTGGTTGGGCGGACCGCCGGCCCACATCGACCAGCCCGGCGGCGTGCGGAACAGGTAGCCCGGGTGGAAGGTGACGATGCCGCGCGAAAAGTGACTCTTGGCGAAGTCGTGGAAGTCCGGGTGGCCGTGGTCCGGGGCGAAGGTGATGCAGTCCTGGTGCGCCCCGCCGTTCCATTCCATGGAAAAGCCGACCGGGCAGAGGATCTCCCAGCCCGAGGTGTTGGCCATCGACAGCGGCAGGCAGCGGTAGGGGTGGCGCTCGGCGAAGGCGTCCATCCAGGCGCGTTGCGGCCGGCCCGGCACGATGTCGGGCGGGCGCTGGCTGGTCGGGTAGCACTCCAGGAGCATGGTGGCCTCGCTGATTGGTCCTCGCCCGATCCTGTCGCGCGCGGAGGGCGGTTCCGCAAGCGCCTTGGTTTGGCTATGGCGGGGGCATGAAGACCAGAGCCGAGCTATTCGCCTTTCTCGACACCCACGGGATCGCCCATGCGACCCTCGACCATCCGGCGGTGTTCCGGGTCGGCGAGGGCGACGAGATCAAGGCCGCCCTGCCCGGCGGCCACACCAAGAACCTGTTCCTCAAGGACGCCAGGGGCCAGCTGTGGCTGATTTCGGCGCTGGGGGAGACGGTGATCGACCTGAAGACCCTGCATCAGGTGATCGGCTCGGCGCGGCTGTCGTTCGGCAACGCCGCCCTGATGGAGGAGACGCTCGGCGTGACGCCGGGCTCGGTGACCGCCTTCGGTCTGATCAACGACAGCGACCACCGGGTGCGGTTCGTGCTCGACGCGGCCCTGGCCAGGGCCGATCCGGTCAATTTCCACCCCCTGACCAACACCGCGACCACAGCTGTGTCGCAGGCCGGCTTCCGCCGCTTCCTGGCGGCGCTGGGCGTGGAGCCGCTGATCGTCGATTTCACGACGATGCGGGTGGTTGAGGGGTGATGCGGAATTGAACCGAAGCCCTGCTGCGACCATCTTGGCGGGCAGGCGTTTTCAACGCGGGGCGGCGCCCCCGCACACGGGACGGAAGACATGACCTTGATCGGAGAGGGCCTGGCCCCGAAGGCGGCCCCCGGCGACATCATCAAGGAGGGCTCGGACGCCGGCTTCATGGCCGATGTCATCGAGGCCTCGAAGACCACGCCGGTGATCGTCGACTTCTGGGCCACCTGGTGCGGCCCCTGCCGCCAGTTGACGCCGGCGCTGGAAAAGGCCGTCACGGCGATGGGCGGGGCGGTCAAGCTGGTCAAGATCGATGTCGACAGGAACCCCGCCTACGCCGGCCAGCTGCGCGTCCAGTCGATTCCGACGGTCTACGCCTTCGTCAACGGCCAGCCGGTCGACGGCTTCATGGGGGCCCTGCCCGACAGCCAGGTGAAGGCCTTCATCGACAAGCTGGTCGGGCCGCCGCCCGTCTCGCAGATCGACGAGGTGCTGGCCCAGGCTAAGGAGTCGATGGACCTCGGCGACATGGGCGGGGCGGCCCAGGGCTACGCCACGGTGCTGCAGATGGACCCGGCCAACCTGCCGGCGATCGGCGGCCTTGCCCGGTGCTACATCGCCGGCGGCGACATCGAGCGCGCCGCCGAAGTGGTCGCCCTCGCACCCGAGGGGGCGAAGGACGCCGATCTCGACGCCGCCCGCGCGGCCCTCGCCCTGGCC
>DAORNX010000326.1:0-3549 GCA_035441225.1 Caulobacter sp. | reverse complement strand
CGACGGCGGGCGGCGGCTCCGCGGCGATCATGCGTCCCCTATTTCCCGGCGGCGGCCGCCGCCTTCTGGCCATGCGCCAGCGACAGCACGTACTGGCGCACCTCCTCGGCCCTGGCCGGGGTCAGGAAGCGGGCGAAGGAGACCATGCCGTTGGCCTCGCGGTCGCCGTCGATCACCACGCCCTTCCAGGTCGCCGCATCGGTCATCACCGGTGAGTAGCGCAGGTCGGGGATGGAGAAGTCGGACACCGCGCTGGAGCCGTGACAGACGCCGCAATAGGTGGCGAAGGTCGCCTTGCCCGCCGCGATCTGCGCCGGCGTGCCGGTGACCGGAGGCAGGTCGGGCATGGCGCGGGTCGAGACCGGACGCGGAGGCAGGACGCCCTTGCCGCCGATCTTGAACACCAGCACCCGACGCGGGCCTTCCGAGCGGGGATCGGCGCCGGCGCCGATGGTCAGGGCGAAGCCGCCGCCCCAGCCGGCCATGACGGCGACGTATTGCTCACCGTCGATCTCGTAGGTCATCGGCGGAGCGACGATGCCGGTCTGGGCGTCGAACGACCAGACCTTCCGTCCAGTGGCCGCGTCATAGGCCGCCAGCTCGCCGGTCGCCGAGCCCTGGAACACCAGACCGCCTGCCGTGGCCAGCACGCCGCCGTTCCACGGGCCCGGATACTGCACGCTCCACTTCTCGCTCTGGGTGATCGGGTCCCAGGCGATCAGCCGGCCCTTGAGGCTGGCGCGGATCGCCTTGATGCCCGCCGCGTCGTCCGGCATGCCGGCGATCAGACTGTCGACACCGATGTTCCAGGCCCCCGGCTCGTAGCGGAAATTGGCGTTGGCGCCGCCGGGCTGCATGTAGGGGAACGGGATCTCCTGCGCCGGGATGTAGACCAGATTGGTCCTGGGGCTGTAGGCCATCGGCTGCCAGTTGTGGCCGCCCAGCGGCCCCGGCATCGCCAGGGACGGGCCCGAGCCATAGCGGGCGTTGGGCGTCTCGATCGGCCGGCCGGTCGCCGGATCGACGCCCGTCGCCCAGGTCTGCGGCACGTAGTTCTTCGCCGAGATCAGCTTCCCGTTGGTCCGGTCCAGCACATAGAAGAAGCCGTTCTTGGGCGCCTGCATCAGGGCCTTGACCGTCTTCCCGCCGATGGTCAGGTCGGCAAGGATGATGTGCTGGGTGGCCGTATAGTCCCAGCTCTCGCCCGGCGTGGTCTGGTAGTGCCAGACGTACTGGCCGGTGTCGGGCTTGAGCGCGACGATCGAGGACAGGAACAGGTTGTCGCCGCCGCCGGGCGAGCGGATGTCGCGGTTCCACGGCGAGCCGTTGCCGACGCCGATGTACAGCAGGTCGAGGTCGGGGTCGTAGGCCATGGAATCCCAGACGGTGCCGCCGCCGCCGACCTTCCAGAACTCGCCCTTCCAGGTCGGCCGGGCGATCTTCATCGCCGCGTCGGAGGCCGCGCCGTCGGTCGCCTGCTCGCCGGGCACGGTGAAGAAGCGCCAGAGCATCTTGCCGTTGCGGGCGTCGTAGGCCGACAGGTAGCCGCGCACGCCGAGCTCCGCGCCGCCGTTGCCGATCAGCACCTTGCCCTTGATGACGCGCGGAGCGCCCGTGATGGTGTAGGGCTTGCTCTGGTCGACCGTGACGACGGACCAGGCCTGCTTGCCGGTCCTGGCGTCCAGCGCGATCAGGCGACCGTCGAGGGCGCCGAAATAGACCCGCCCCTCCCACAGGGCGACGCCGCGATTGACACTGTCGCAGCAGGCCTTCACGCCGGTCTTGCGCGGCACCTTGGGGTCGAACTCCCAAAGCAACTTGCCGGTCTTCGCATCGAAGGCGCGGACGATCGACCAGGACGAGGTGGTGTACATGACTCCGTCGGCGACCAGCGGCGTCGCCTCGACGCCGCGGTTCTCGGGCAGGTCATAGCTCCAGGCCAGGCCCAGCTGGCCGACGTTGCCGACATTGACCTTGTCGAGCGGGCTGAACCGCTGTTCGCCGTAGGTCCGGCCGTGGGTGACCCACTCGGCGGGATTGACGTCCGCGGCGGCGATTCTCGCCCCGTCGATGTCCGCCGCCTTCTTGCCGCAGCCTGCCAGCATGGCCGCCGCCGCCAGAGTCACCGCCAGCGCGCTGATCCGCCTCATGTCCCGAGCTCCCGACTTGGACCGCGTCTGCCGCGCGGCGTTGGCGCGAGTATGCGGACCGTCCCCAGCGTCACGCAAGCCGCCGCCGCAGCCCGTCGAGCATTGGCCGTTCGATCAGCGCCCAGAGGCCGACGCCGGAGACAACCGCCACGATCATCGCCAGCGGGATAAACAGCGGCGGGTTCCAGGCCCCGATGGTCATGGCCAGGGCGCCGATCGTCAGGGTGTGGATCAGATAGGTGGAATAGGACGCGTCGCCGAGCGTTTGCAGGCCCGGGACAGCCTTCCATCCACCGTCCGCCTCGATGCTCACCGCGCCGGCCACCAGCAGGGCCGCCGGAACGCCCCAGACCATCGGCCGCCACAGGTCCCAGTCCAGGTTGACCAGCTGGATCAGGATAAACAGGCCCACGGCGCCCCCCAGCATCAACCAGCCGAGGGACCGATCGGGCAACAGCTGCAGCTGGGCCATCCGTCCCAGCCACAGGCCGGCGAGGAACTCGAGGAACAGCGGGTTCAGAAGCATCTGGTAGGCCGGCGGCCAAAGGAAGCCGGCGAAGGCCAGAACGACCAGCGCCACGGTCAGGGCGAACAGCCGCCGGCCTTCCGGAAGGACCAGCAGGGCGGCAAACACCAGGTAGAAGGCGGCCTCGTAATCGAGCGTCCAGCCGGGCGCGAGCAGTGGAAACGGCTGGCCCGCCGGGTTCATGTGCTGCACGAAGGCCAGCGACAGCAGCAGATGCGCCGGAGTCACCGCGAGATCGGGAAACCGGGCCGGAAACAGCAGCACGCCGCCGGCCAGGGCCAAGGTGATCAGCCAGTACAGCGGCGCGACCCGGATCAGCCGGCGCAACAGGAACCTGGCCGGCCGGACCGCCCGGCCGCTGGTCGCGGTCCACATGACGAAGCCGCTGATGACGAAGAACACGTCGACGCCCGCCTGGCCCGTGGCGAAGTCCACCTGCGACCACTGGCAGGCGTGAAACAGGGCAACCGACAGAGCCGCCAGGCCGCGCAGGTGCTGGATCGACAGCCAGGTGCGATCCGGACCCCCGGGCGGCGGCATCAGCGACAGCCGGAGGGCATCGCGGCGATCCACCGTCGCAGCAGGGCCAGGCCTTCGGCGTGGGCCAGCGACCGGCCGAGTTCCGGCATCATCGCCCCCGGATCGGTCGAGCCGGTGCGGAACATCAGGATCGACTCATCGGGCCGGCCCGGCTCGATGTCGTGCGAGAAGCCGCCGGTGCCCTGCCCCGCCGCCACCGGCGGCTTGCACAGACCCAGCGACGCCCCGGCCGGCGAGGCGGCGTCGAGATAGAGGCCCGAAGTGTCGGCCGGTCCCCTGGGGCTGTGGCAATGGCCGCAGTTGATGTCGAGCCAGGCCCGGGCGCGGGCGTCG
>DAORNX010000325.1:0-3567 GCA_035441225.1 Caulobacter sp. | reverse complement strand
GGTCGAGGCCATGCGCGCCCTGACGGCCCGGCTCGCCGACGGCGACGGGCTCGATACGGCGTTGAGGCTGCTGGCCGCGCCCGCGGTGTTCACGCCCGCGGTGGTCCGCGCCCAGGCCGGCCAGTCGCTGGTCCCGCCCGACCCGACCCTTGGCCACAGCGCCGACATCCTGCGCATGCTGCACGGCCGGCCGGCCAGCGCGGCCGAGGCCGGGGCGCTCGACGCCTATCTGGTCACGGTCAGCGATCACGGGCTGAACGCCTCGACCTTCGCCGCGCGCGTGGTGGCCTCGACCCAGGCCGGCCTGACCTCGGCCGTACTGGCCGGAATCTCGGCGCTCAAGGGCCCGCTGCACGGCGGCGCGCCCGGCCCGGTGATCGACATGCTCGACGGCATCGGCCGGCCGGAGAACGCCCGCGCCTGGCTGGAGGCGGCGCTCGACCGGGGCGAACGGCTGATGGGCTTCGGCCACCGGATCTATCGCGTCCGCGATCCGCGGGCCGACGTGCTCAAGGCCGCGGTGCGGCGGATGAGCGAAGGGTCCAATGTCCTGCCCGGCCGCGTCGCCTTCGCCGAGGCCGTGGAGACGGCCGCCCTGGCCATTCTGCGGGACCGCAAGCCGGACCGGCCGCTGGACATCAATGTCGAGTTCTACACCGCGCTGCTGCTTGAGGCCCTGGCCTTCCCCCCGTCGACCTTCACCGGCGTGTTCGCCATGGGCCGCGTGGCCGGCTGGATCGCCCATGCCCGGGAGCAGCTGGCCGGCGGCCGCCTGATCCGCCCGCAGTCGCAGTACATCGGCCCGCAGCCGCGCCGGGCGGCCTGAAAGGCGAGAATCGTTCGCGCTGGGGTCCGACGCGCTGGGCGGCTAGAACGACGCCATGACGACCGCTCCCCTGACCACGGCCCAGGCCGCCGTTCTGACGCGCCGGGTGACCAGCCTGTCGGTGGCCACCGCGATCGTGCTGGTCGCGGCCAAGACGGCGGCATGGCTGGCCAGCGGCTCGGTGGCTCTGCTGGCGTCACTGGCCGATTCCGGCCTCGACCTGCTGGCGTCGCTGATCACCCTCTACGCGGTGCGCTACGCCGTCGAGCCGCCCGATGCCGAGCACCGCTTCGGCCACGGCAAGGCCGAGGCCTTCGCCAGCCTGATGCAGGCGGGTCTGGTGTTCGCCTCGGCGGCCCTGATTGGCCGCGAGGCCATCGCCGGCATGCTCGAGCCCAGACCGATCGGCGCGGGCGGCTGGGCCGTCGCGGTGATGGGCCTGTCGGTGGTCCTGACGGTCGGCCTGATCTCGGTCCAGTCCTGGGTCCTGCGGCGCACGCGGTCGATCGCCGTCACCGGTGACCGGGCTCACTACGCCGCCGACCTGGCCTCGAACCTCGCGGCCATGGCGGGCATCGCCGGGGCGACGCTGCTGGGCCTGCACTGGCTGGACGCGGCGGCCGGCTTGCTGGTGGCCCTCTGGCTGCTGTGGGGCGCCATCGGCGTGTTCCGCGAGGCCGGCGCCCAGCTGATGGATCATGAACTGCCCGAAGCCGACCGGGCCAGGATCATCGCCCTGATGACCGAGGATCCCCGGATCCAGGACGTGCACCAACTGCGCACCCGGGCCTCGGGCCCCTACATCCATATCCAGATGCACGCCGACCTCGATCCCGACAGCAGCCTGTCGGCGGCGCACGAGGCCGTAGTGGCGGCCGAGAACCGGGTCCTGGCGGCCTTCCCGGCAGCCGACATCATCATCCACCCCGATCCGCGCGGCCGGGCCGAACCCCACGGCGGGGCGTTCGGCGAGGCCGAGCACGAGTCGCGGTAAACGCGGCCTTAACGCCCCTCGGCGTCTAGTGGCGGCGCAGAAACCAGGCCCGCGATGAGCGTCGAACGCACCCTTCACCACTTCCCGCTCGATCCGGCCTCGCGGCAGGTGCGACTGGCGCTCGGCGAGAAGCGGCTGTCGTTCACCGAGGTGCAGGTGCGGTGGTGGGAAAGCCCGCCCGATTTCGCGCAGCTCAATCCGTCCGGCGTACCGCCCGTGCTGGTGGAGGTCGACGGCGGCGATCGGGTGGTGATCTGCGAAACCCGCGCCGTGCTCGAACATCTCGAGGAACAGAATCCCGAACCGGCCCTGCTTGGCCGCGCGCCGGCCGAACGGGCCGAGGCCCGCCGACTGATGCAGTGGTTCGACCGCAAGTTCGACGCCGAGGTCAGCGGCTTTCTGCTGCACGAGAAGATGGAGAAGCGCCTGCTGGGCCTGGGCGCTCCGGCCCTGGCCAACATCCGCGCCGGCCGCGACGCCCTCAGGCTGCACATGCAGTACATCGAGCGGCTGCTGGCCGATCGCGACTGGCTGGCCGGCAAGCGCATCTCGCTGGCCGACATGGCCGCCGCCGCCCACCTGTCGGTGATCGACTATTTCGGCGACGTGCCGTGGAACGACTTTCCGGCGGCCAAGACATGGTACATGAAGATCAAGTCGCGGCCCTGTTTCAGACCTCTTCTGGCCGATCGTTGGCCGGGCATGGCGCCGGCGCCCCACTATCACGATCTTGATTTCTGACGCCCAGAAGACCCGCATCCGCCACGGGGCCCTCGCCCTCGGATTCGACGTCTGCGGGTTCGCCTCGGCGGCGGACCCATGGCCCGCCGGGGCCCGCCTGGAGGCCTTCGTCGCCGAAGGCCTGCACGGGACCATGGGCTGGATGGCCGAGACGCTCGCACGCCGGGCCCATCCAACCGGCATGTGGCCTGACGCCCGATCGGCGATCGTGCTGGGGCTCAACTACGGTCCGGACCGCGATCCGCTGGAGACCCTGAAGGCCCGCTCGACGGGCGCCATCTCCGTCTATGCGCAGGGCGACGACTATCACGAGCTGATCAAGGGCCGGCTCAAGACCCTCGCCGGCCAGGTCGTGGCGCGGCACGGCGGCGAGGTGAAGGTGTTCGTCGACACCGCCCCCTTGATGGAAAAGCCGCTGGCGCAGCGGGCGGGCCTCGGCTGGCAGGGCAAGCACACCAACCTGGTCTCGCGCGAGCTCGGCAGCTGGCTGTTCCTCGGCTCGGTCCTGACGTCGCTGGAGATCGCGCCAGATCCGGCCGAGGTCGACCATTGCGGCAGCTGCCGGGCCTGCCTCGACATCTGCCCGACCGCGGCCTTCCCGGCGCCCTACCGGCTCGATGCGCGGCGCTGCATCTCCTACCTGACCATCGAGCACGCGGGCCCGGTTCCCGAGGAATTCCGCGCGGCCCTGGGCAACCGCATCTACGGCTGCGACGACTGTCTGGCGGTCTGCCCGTGGAACAAGTTCGCGGCCGTAGCGCGCGAGAGCGCCTTCCATGCGCGGGACGCGCTGCGGTCGCCCTCGCTGGCGACGCTGGCCGCGCTCGACGACGCCGGCTTCCGGGCGATGTTCCGCAAGAGCCCGGTCAAGCGCATCGGCCGCGACCGGTTCGTCAGGAACGTGCTCTACGCCATCGGCAACAGCGGGGATGCGACGCTGGCGGCGTCGGCGGCGGCGCTGGCGGACGACCCCTCGGATGTCGTGCGGGACGCGGCGCGGTGGGCG
>DAORNX010000324.1:0-3578 GCA_035441225.1 Caulobacter sp. | reverse complement strand
TCAGGGTGCTCGCGATGAGGAAGCGGCGGGGCATTCGGGCTGTTTAGGCGATGGCGGCTGTCTAACCAAACACGTCGTCATCCCGGGCCTCGCGCCCGGGATCTCTGTCGACACCGCCTGATAGCGTCAGGCTGGAATCGGAGTCGTGTGACGGATCGAGGGATCCCGGGCACAGGGCCCGGGATGACGGTCGCGCGTTCTACAGCGTCTGCTCGACCCGCGTCACTTCGGGCACATAGTGTTTGAGCATGTTCTCCAAGCTGGCGATCAGGGTAGCGCGATGTTCGGCGGCGGCAGCTCAGTCTTCCAGCAGCCCTTCATCCGCGCTTCGGCGGCGAAGGCCCAGGCCGACGGCGGAAAGCCTCCGGCTTCCGACACCGCAACTGTCCCTGATACGCTGACAGAGCCTGATGTTTCGATCGGAGTGACGACGCCTTCCGCGCCGACCGAGACGGTGACCTCGTCCTTGAACGTCCGGCCCAGAAGAGAACCGGGATCCGGCCGCAGCTTCACGTCCAGCGCCGCCGGCGCCTCATCGACAATGGCGGCGATGACCGGACAGCGCGCCACGTCCGTGCGCAGGCGAGTCACCTTGGCCTGGGCCCCGCCGCGCTCGGGGAAGGTGAGCACGAGGCGCCGCACCCACCATTCGGGGCTCGGATCGACGTCTTCCGATTCCATCCGATGCATGAAGCACACGCGCACCCAACGCCGCTCGCCTTGGCCGGTCTCTTCCTGAATCCGATACCAAAGCGAACAAGATTCTGTGTCCCCGGCCCAGGCCTCGAAGGCCGGATCAAGTCCTGCCGCGCTTACGGGCGACGCCAAGAGGGCGGCGAAGACCAGCGCGACCAACGTGAAACATCTCATACCGGCAGGCTAGGCTGGTTGTCGCGGGGCGCCTACAGCGTCTGCTCGACCCGCGTCACTTCGGGCACATAGTGTTTGAGCATGTTCTCGACCCCGGCCTTCAGCGTCGCCGAGGAGGACGGGCAGCCCGAGCAGGCGCCGCGCATGTGCAGGTAGACCACGCCGGTGTCGGCCTCGAAGCGCGAGAAGACGATGTCGCCGCCGTCCTGGGCCACGGCCGGGCGGATGCGGCTGTCCAGCAGGTCCTTGATCTCGGCGACGATCTGGGCGGTCTCGCCCTCGTAGACGGTGGCGTCGTGGCCGGTCCCGTCATCGTCGTTGAGGATCGGCGCGCCGGACGTGAAATGGTCCATGATCGCGGCCAGCACCGGGGCCTTCAGATGCGCCCAGTCGCTGTCCCCATCCTTGGTCACGGTGAGGAAGTCGCCGCCGAAGAACACGCGGGTCACGTCGCCGAGGTCGAACAGGGCTTTGGCGAGCGGCGAGGAGGCCGCCTCGTCCGCATCGCGGAACTCGCGGGCCCCGTCGCCGAGCACATCCCGGCCGGGCAGGAACTTGAGCACCGCCGGATTGGGTGTGGGTTCGGTCTGGATAAACATGAAAACACATGTGGCGCTGCGCGCGGCAGGTGACAAGGGCGCCATTTTCTGGCGCTATGTAAGCAACGATAAGATAGCGGGCGCGCTGACGGGCGCGGCAGGGCGCAAAACAAGGGAGACGGCCATGGCCGACGGGAATTTCGATCTGGGCAAGGCGTTGCGGGACAAGGCCGAGCGCGATCGAGTGGCGCGCGAGCGCGCCTATGCGACGCCGCTGGACCAGATCAACGTCGTCGATCCCGAGCTGTGGCAGACGGACACCCACTGGCCCTATTTCGAACGCCTGCGGAAGGAGGACCCGGTCCACCTCTGCACGGTCGACGAGGAAACCGGCCCCTACTGGTCGGTGACCCGCTTCAACGACATCATGGAAATCGACACCAGCCACCAGGTGTTCAGCTCGGACGCCCACCTGGGCGGCATCACCCTGCGTGACTTCGACGAGGACTTCGTCCTGCCGATGTTCATCGCCATGGACCCGCCCAAGCACGACGTGCAGCGCAAGACGGTTCAGCCGATCGTCAGCCCCCAGAGCCTGATGCAGCTGGAGCCGATCATCCGCGAGCGGGCCGCCGGCCTGCTCGACAGCCTGCCGATCGGCGAGACCTTCGACTGGGTCGACCGCATCTCGATCGAGCTGACCACCCAGATGCTGGCCACGCTGTTCGACTTCCCGTTCCACGACCGGCGCAAGCTGACCCGCTGGTCGGACGTGGCCACGGCCGCGCCGGGCATGGGGGTGATCGAGACCGAGGAGCAGCGCCGCGAGGAGCTGTTCGAATGCCTCGGCTACTTCACCGAGCTGTGGAACCAGCGGGTCAACGCTCCGCCGGCCAACAACCTGATCTCCATGCTCGCCCACGGCGAGGCGACCCGCAACATGGAGCCGATGGAGTATCTCGGGAACCTGATCCTGCTGATCGTCGGCGGCAACGACACCACCCGCAACACCATGACCGGCTCGGTGCTGGCGCTGAACCAGAATCCCGACCAGTACGACAAGCTGCGCGCCAATCCCGACCTGATCCCGTCGATGGTCTCCGAGACCATCCGCTGGCAGACGCCGCTGGCCCACATGCGCCGCACGGCCCTGGCCGACTACGAAATCGGCGGCAAGACGATCAAGAAGGGCGACAAGGTCGCCATGTGGTACGTCTCGGGCAACCGCGACGAAACGGCGATCGAGAATCCGAACGCCTACATCATCGATCGCGAACGCCCCCGCCACCACATGTCGTTCGGCTTCGGCATCCACCGCTGCGTCGGCAACCGCCTGGCCGAGATGCAGCTGCGGGTGGTCTGGGAAGAGATCCTCAAGCGCTTCCCGACCATCGAGGTGGTGGGCGAGCCTGAGCGGGTCCCGTCGGCCTTCGTGAAGGGCTATCTGACCCTGCCCGTGCGGATTCCGGCGAAGCTGTAGAACCTTCGGGTCTTCCTCGCCGCGAAGCGGGAGGGGGACCGCCCGGAGGGCGGTGGAGGGGCCGGCGCGGTCTTCGCCTGCAAACGCCGGAATTCAGGATGGGCCGGCTCCAGCCGGCGCTGCCCTCTCCGACCCGGCCACCGGGCCACCTCTCCCCCGGGAGAGGAAGGCAGGGGCGTCGCCGGCTGGTCAGCTGTCGTCGAGCGAACTGCGGTCGAGCATCCGGCCGAACCACTGGTCCCGGAAGCGCCGCGACCGCAGGTCCCGCCGGACGAGCCAGACCTGCCTGACGGCCATGAAGGCCAGCAGGACGCCGTAGGCCACGCCCGCGGCCCGCCACGCGGCCGCGGGCGCGCGCTGACCGACCAGGACGATCAGGGCCATGCCGGCCACGAGGGCGAGCAGGACCCAGGCCGCCAGCCAGCTTCGCTTGCGCGGCTTCCGGGTCAGCGGCGAATTGGGCGTGAATCCCGGCTCCTCGCTCATGCCAGGTCAGCGACCTCCTCGTCGGTCAGATCGCCGGGCACCACGGTGACCGGCAGCTTGCGCGTCCCCCAGTTGACCCCGTCCCGCGCGAGCGAGGCCACGAGCGGCCCCGGGCCCTTGCCGCCCGTCGAGGCGGCCAGGACCAGGATCTTGATGTCCGGATCACTGGCCACCACCGAGCGAATCGCCGACTTGGTGTTCTC
>DAORNX010000323.1:1197-3588 GCA_035441225.1 Caulobacter sp. | reverse complement strand
TAGAGCGGCGCGCGCGCCAGCCGGCTGGCGGCCAGAGCCAGCAGGATGGCCGGGGCCACGACCAGCGCGCCGAGCATGAAGGGGCCGTTGAGCCAGCCCTGGAACACCAGGCTGGCGCTGAGCGGGCCGAGCACCCGCGCCATGGCGCCGGCGGCGTTGTTGAGGCCCATGATCTGGCCCTGACGATGGGGATCGGCGGTGCGCGAGATCAGCGCCCCGACGTTGGGAAACGCCACCGACTGGCCCACGGCGGTCAGGCACATCAGCACGGTGGTCATGGGGCCGCCGGTCGACACCGTCTGCAGGCTCATGGCCACGACGGACAGGGCCATGCCCGCCGCCAGCATCGGTCCCTCGCCGAACCGCTCCGACAGGCGGCCGGTGGCCAGGGTCTGGGTCAGGAACGCCGTCGCCCCGACGAAGGCGAAGCTGACGCCGATGTCGCGCGGCTCCCAGCCGAAGCGCGCCTGGGTCCACAGGCCGAACACCGACTCGATGCCGGTGAAGGCGAAGCCGACCAGGAAGGTGAGCAGCATCAACCGTCCGATGATCGGATGGCGAAACGCCTCGCCGAAGGCGGCCCAGCGGCTGGGACGATGGGAATAGCCGGTCTCGCGCACCCGGCTTTCGCGGATGAACAGCATGATGGCGATGACGCACAGGCAGGCCAGGCCCGAGGCGATGAACAACGGAATGCGGAAGCCCGCCGGACCGGCGTTGGTGTGGGCGAACAGTCCGCCGATCGACGGGCCGACGATCAGTCCCACGTTCCAGGCCGCGCCCTGGTAGGACATCTGCCGGGCGCGCCGCTCGGGCGGCGTGACGTCGGCGATATAGCCCTGGATGACCGAGCCGTTGCCCGCGGCCAGGCCGCCGACCAGCCGGATCAGGAAGGCCGCCGGGATGTTCGGGGCCAGCGCCAGGGCCATGTAGCAAAGGCAATTGGCGGCGATCGTCGAGATCAGGATCGGCTTGCGGCCGTAGCGGTCCGACAGTCGCCCCCAGAAGGGCTCGCCGAAGAAGGCGCCGACCGAATAGGCCGAGAAGATCAGGGCGATCTGCCAGGGCGGCGCGTCGAACGATTTGGCGTAGAAGGGCAGCAACGGGACGATGATCCCGAAGCCGAGCATGTTGATGAAGATCACGGCGATCAGCGAGGCCGCCGCGAAGCGGGGCGTCGGCGCCCCCTGCGGCGATACCTGCGTCATGTGAACGGTGATAAGGACAGCCCGGCGGGTGGGCAAGGGGGCCGTGCCGCGATGGAGCTGTGGCATGAATCCGAAGGCTGAGTTCGACATCATCGTCTATGGGGCCACCGGCTTCACCGGCAGGCTGGTCGCCGAATATCTCGCCAGCCGTTACGGCGTCGGCGGAGACGTGCGGTGGGCGATGGCCGGTCGCAGCGCCGACAAGCTGGCCCAGGTGCGGACAGAGATCGGCGCGCCGGCCGACACCCCGCTGGTCGTCGCCGACGCGGCCGACCCGGCCTCCCTGGCGGCGATGGTCGCCCGGACCCGCGCCGTCCTGACGACGGTGGGCCCGTACCAGCTCTATGGGTCGGCGCTCGTGGCGGCCTGCGTCGCCGCCGGGACCGACTATCTGGACCTGTCGGGCGAACCGACCTGGATGGCCGAGATGATCGCGGCCCACGACGCCGCCGCCAGGGCGTCCGGCGCGCGGATCCTGTTCTCCTGCGGCTTCGATTCCATCCCCTTCGAACTGGGCGTGTTCTTCACCCAGGGGCTGGCCAGGACGCGACTTGGCCATCCCGTTCCGCGGATCAAGGGACGGGTGCGCGCGATGCGCGGCGGCCTGTCCGGCGGCACGGCGGCCAGCGGCGCGGCGACCATGGCGGCGATCCAGAAGAATCCGGCGCTGGTCGCCCTGATGTTCAACCCCTTCGCCCTGACGCCCGGCTTCGAGGGGCCGGAACAGCCGCGCGGCGACAAGCCCGGCCTTGACGAGGATCTCGGCCAGGAGGTGGGGCCGTTCATGATGGCCACCATCAACACCAAGAACGTCCATCGTTCCAATCTGCTGCAGGCCCACGCCTGGGGCCGCGACTTCGTCTATGACGAGATGGCGGTGGTGACCCAGGGTGCGGCGACGGCCTTCACCGACCTGGGCGGCGCCGGCGCGCCCCGCCCCGGCGAGGGGCCGGGCAAGGCCGAGCGCGAGGCCGGCTTCTACGATCTGCTGTTCATCGGCGTCGATGCGGACGGCCGCCAGGTGCGCGGGGCCGTGCACGGCGACCGTGACCCCGGCTACGGCTCGACCTCGAAGATCATCGCCGAGACGGCCGTCTGCCTGGTCCGCGAAGCGCCGGACACGCCCGGCGGCGTCTGGACTCCCGGCGCGGCGCTCGGCCAGAAGCTGGTGGACCGGCTCGCC
>DAORNX010000323.1:0-1141 GCA_035441225.1 Caulobacter sp. | reverse complement strand
TCGGTGGGGGCAGTCCTGTTGGTGGCCGGCCTGGTGCTGGCCGGTCTTTGCGGCCTCTGGTGGCTCGGCGGTCGCGAGCCGGTCTACCGCATCAGCCGCGGCGAGCCGGTCTGGTTCGTGGCGACTCGCGGGGCAGGGACGCCGGCCCTGGCCCCGGGCGTGCGGATCAACTGGGCCGCCCGTCCGGATTTCGGCTTCGTCGGTCCGGCCGACCCCTGGTGGGACCGGGTCCTGCTGCTGTCGGGCGGCGCTGTCGGCCAGCCTCCGGTGGCATTCGGAGCAGGCGTCGACGACGCGATGATCCTGCGCCTCGCCCTCATGCGGCCGCCGCGCCTCGCCCTGGGCCTGCTGCGGGGCCTGCTGACCCTCGGCATCCTGAGGCCGCCGACCGGCCCGGTGGCCGAGGACCTCGCCGGCATGGGGCTGCGCCCGGATCTGATGCCCGATCGCGACGGCATCGCCCGCCTTCTGGCCCGGCCGGCCGACTACCGGCCGGCGATGGTCAACTTCCTGCGCTACTTCGACGCCGCCCGATACGCCGAGCCGCGACCCGATGCGCGGCCGTCAACCGGCGCGGCCGCCTATCGTCGCTACGGCGTGGTGGCCATGCGCACGGTCTACCAGACCCGCGGCTTCCTCGCCTTTTACGGCCAGGTGAGCGAGATCGTCCGGCCGGCGGCCGCGGGCCCGGCGATCGGGACCTGGGACGACGTCGCGGTGATGCAATACCGGCGGCCCGAGGGCATCCTGACCATGGAGCATGTCCCGCGTTATCGCGCGGCGCTCGCCCACCGCGACGCGGGGCTCGAGCGGACCCTGGTGATCGCCGCCACCGCCGACGGACCCGCGGCTCATTGAGGCCCTTCGACGGGTATCGTCCTGGTTCGGTCGGGCCGCCGACACAGCGGCCGCGGGGAGTGGTCTAGCCTGACCTTGATCCGGCGACGGATCACGTCGCCGGCGGGCCGGGCAACCCCTCGCCCTGTTCGCCGGCGACATCTCTTCCGGCGTTGTCCGGTCTCGCCGCCGGGATTCCGCGCGTCGCACGCCGGGTCGCTGCCGGCCCCTCGCTCCTCAGCAGGGCCCGGTACAGGGTCAGGGTCTGGTCCGCGACACGGCGGATCGGAAACTCGGCAGACAG
>DAORNX010000322.1:0-3620 GCA_035441225.1 Caulobacter sp. | reverse complement strand
GAGGCCCGGCTGGCCCGCGCCCGGGCCGACATGGCGGCAACCCCCGAAAAGCTGGCGCCGGTGCGGGCGCTGATGTCGTCCCTGCGGGCGCTCGGTCGATACGACGAGGCGATCCAGGTCGGCCAGGCGTTGCGCGCCCGGCTGCAGGACGGCGAGGCCTTCGACGATCGCGAGGAGCAGGGCGACTGGGTGCTGATCCAGCTCGGCCACAGCCTGCTGGACACCGGCGACGTGGCCGGGGCCGAGGCGGTGTTCGACGAGGCAATCGGCTCGGACGACGATCGCGGCGCCTCGACCGACGCCCGCATGAACTGGGCCGGGCGGCTGCTCGACCTGTCGCGCCCGCGCGACGTGCTGAAGGTGCTCGACGGTCTCGACCTCGACTATGTCACGCCCTACGGCGAGGCCTGGGTCGACTCCCAGAAGACCTGCGCCCTGAACGACACCGATCCGGCCGCCGCCGCGACGCTGCTCGAAAGCCTGCGCAAGCGGAAAGCCGAGAACCCGGGGGCCCTGAGCCAGGCGCTGATCTGCATGAACCGGCTCGACGAGGCGGCCGCCCTGCTGATCTGGCGCCTGCAGACCCCCGAGCACCGGTCGGGCGGTCTCGACCCGTTCTGGATCGCTCGCCCGCCACCGGTGGTCCAGCCCTGGCTGGCGCGGTTCGAGAGCCGCCGGCAGGCGCTGCTCTCGCGCCCGGACGTCCGGGCCGCTCTCGACAAGGTCGGCAGGCCGGTCACCACCCCGCTCGGCGGCGACTACTGGGGCGGGTTCTGAGGCGGAAACCCGGCGCCGCGCGCGGGACGCCCTACCGCGCCGGATACAGCGTCCCGTCCTTGTGGCGGTAGCCTTCGCCGCCCGGGTGGATGCGCAGGTCGATGTCGGGATAGTCGACCCACTCGGTAGCTTCGTTGGTCGGGTTGCCGATCTGCAGCAGCACGGCGTCGGTTCCGCTGCGGTTCTGCAGGTGATGGCCGTTCGCCACGCCGGCCTTCCAGGCCGCGCAGTCGCCGGCCCGCAGCACCGTCTCGCCCCCGTCCTCGACCAGCACCACCTCGCCCGAGACGACCCAGACGAACTCGTCCTCGTCGGCGTGCCAGTGCCGCTGGCTCGACCACTGCCCGGCCGGCAGGGTCAGAAGGTTGATGCCGACCAGGTCGAGACCGGCGGCGGCGGCCAGCTCGACCCACGACCGTTTCTGGCACGGCTCGTTCAGCGGCGGCGGATAGCCGGAGCCGCTGCGGCGGGGGGCGGTGGCGAGGTCGATCTTCGGCATGGCGCGGCTCCGGCGTTCACGCCGATCCTAGCCGAACCGGCGCATTGGAAAACCGGCGCGCAAACCCTGCTGACAGACCCCTGTCAGCAGGAGGATCAGGCGGCCACCCGCTGGTGATGCGGCAGAGCGCGGAGCAGATCGGCGATGATGTCGGGCTCGTCTTCCAGGCCGACCGAAAGCCGCACCAGCCCGTCGGCGATGCCGTGGGCGTGGCGCTCCTCGGCGGTGTAGGTGGAGTGGGTCATGCTGGCGGGGTGCTGGATCAGGCTCTCGGCGTCGCCCAGCGAGACCGCGCGGCGGATCAGGGTCAGCCGGTTCATCATCGCCGCCCCGGCGGCGAACCCGCCGTGCAGTTCAAACGCGATCATGCCGCCGAAGCCGGGCATCTGGCGCAGGGCCAGCGCATGCTGGGCGAAGCGCTCCAGCCCGGGATAATGCACGGCGGCCACGGCGGGATGGGCCTCCAGCATTCGGGCGACGCTCATCGCCGACCGGCAGTGGCGTTCCAGCCGGACCTGCAGGGTCTTGAGGCCGCGCAGGATCAGGAAGGCGTTGAACGGCGCCATGACCGCGCCGGTCATGTCCTTGACCCCCTCGGCGCGAACCCGGGTCAGATCCTCCGCCCCGCCCGCGATCAGGCCGCCGATCAGGTCGCCGTGGCCGCCGAGATACTTGGTGGCGGAGTGGACGACGATGTCGGCGCCCAGTTCGACCGGCCGGGTCAGCACGGGCGTGGCGTAGGTGTTGTCGACGACCGTGCGCGCGCCGGCGGCGCGTGCGATGGCCGATACGGCGGCGATGTCCACCAGCCGCATGTTCGGATTGGCCGGGGTCTCGAAATAGACGACCCGCGTGCGCGGCGAGATGGCCGCCGCCAGGGCCGCCGGATCGGTCAGGTCGACATGGGTCACGGTGATGCCGAAACGGGCCAGCCCGTGTCGCAGGAAAGAGAAGGTGCAGCCGTACAGGGTCTGGTCGGTGATCACCTCGTCGCCAGGCGACAGGAAGGTCCACATCACCGCCGTGATCGCCCCCATGCCCGAGGCCGTGGCGAGGCCCGCCTCCGCCCCTTCCAGACTGGCGATGCGCTGCTCGAGCAGGTGCGTCGTCGGATTGGAAATGCGCGAATAGATGTGACCCTCGCGGGCGCCGGCGAACAGCTCTCCGCCGGCCTCGGCGGTTTCGAACGCGAACGTCGAGGTCAGATGCAGCGGCGGGGTCAGGGCCCCCTGCGCGTCCATCGGATCGTAGCCGTGGTGAATGGCGCGGGTGGCGAGACCCGGGGCGTCGGCGGCGGACATGGGCGAACTCCTGATGGGCCGCCATAATGCGCCTGCCACGGAGACGGATGGTTGCGACTTATTCCGCTCTGAGCATACTGATTGGCAGATTCTGCCAATCGGAGCGCCGAAATGGACGCCAAGGACCGCCAGATCATCCGCGCGCTGCAGGAAGATGGACGGCTGACCAACCAGGATCTGGCCGAACGGGTCCACCTTTCGCCGTCGCCCTGCCTGCGGCGGCTGCGCAATCTCGAGGCGGCTGGCGTCATCACCGGCTACACCGCCCTGGTCGACCAGAAGGCCTACGGCCTGCCGATCACCGTCTTCATCCGCATCCGGCTGGAACGCCATTCGGAGGACGCGGTGAAGACCTTCGAGACCCGCATCGACCGCATCGACGAAGTGCTCGACTGCTACCTGCTGGCGGGCGGCGACGACTATCTGCTGCGGGTGATCGTCGCCAGCCTGGAGGCCTACGAGGACTTCATCCGTCGCCGCATCCACGCCATCCCGGGCATCGCCTCGATCGACACCAGCTTCGCCTATGGCGTGGTCAAGCAGACGCGGCTGTTTCCGGCCTGATCCCGTCGCGCGAACCGCGCCAGGCGACAACGGTCCCGGCCGGTGTAGTCTGGCCCCATGCCCGGGCAGCCCCTCCATCTACGCATCACCCTCGTCACCCCGCCGGCCGGGGTGCTGTATTCCCTGCAGAAGGACGACGCGCCGG
This sequence comes from Caulobacter sp., assembly GCA_035441225.1. Lineage (GTDB taxonomy): Bacteria > Pseudomonadota > Alphaproteobacteria > Caulobacterales > Caulobacteraceae > Caulobacter. The sequence goes on along the minus strand of DAORNX010000322.1, from coordinate 334 downwards.
TCGGCCAGGCGATGTCCGACGGCGGCGACCTGTCGCTCGATGTCACAGTCAGCTTCGTCGAGGACGACAGGGGCGTGCGGTACCTGGGCCCGTTCGTGAAGAACCAGGGCGGGCGGCGGTTCGTCTACTACCGGGTCGGAACCAGCGCCGGTCAGCACGACTCGCCCTGGAGCCGCCGGGGAAAGGTGTGGTTCGAGGACCTGCCGGTCGACCTGGCGCGCGAGGCCGCCGCCACCGGTCGCCGGCTCGAGGCGCGCTTCCCGGGTGTCGCGAAGGACGGCGGCCCGTCCTGCGCCACGGTCCGCCCGATCGGCGGCTGGCGGGTGATCGGCTA
>DAORNX010000321.1:0-3636 GCA_035441225.1 Caulobacter sp. | reverse complement strand
CCCCCGAAGCGAAGGTCGTCGCCGAGGCGCCGACCCCCGCGCCGCAAACGGAACCGGTGGCCGCATCGCCCGAGCCCGAGCCCGAACCCGCGGTCGAGCCGACCCCGGCCCGGCCCGATCCGGCCGAAATCCTCGCCCCGCCCGAAAAGCCCAAGCGAGGCTGGTGGCGCCGCGGCTGACCGATGCTACATTGAGCGGGCGCGGGGGCGCGACGGAGCGTATCGAGGCATGACCTCCCCTTTCCGGAAGCCGTTCCAGACCGTCGGTCTCGTCGCCGCCTTCACCGCGGCGATGATGGCCCCGGTCGCCCCCGCCCTGGCCCAGTCCTCGGACCGCGGACCGACCCTGCTGCGCGATACCGAGATCGAGGAAATCCTCCACCACGAGGCCGACCCGATCTTCCGCGTGGCGGGGCTCAATCCGCGCGACGTGCGGATCATGCTGATCGGCGACCCGACGCTCAACGCCTTCGCCACCCAGGGCCAGCAGATGGGCCTGCATACAGGTCTGATTCTCGAGGCGCAGAACCCCAACGAACTCAAGGGGGTGATCGCCCACGAGACCGGCCACCTCGCGGGCGGGCATCCGATCCGCTCCGGTGAGCTGATGCGGGCCGGAATGCGGCCGATGCTTCTGACCATGGGGCTGGGCGTGCTGGCGATGTTCGCCGGAGCGCCGGACGCCGGCGCCCTGCTGATGGCCAATTCACAGTATTTCGGCACCCTCGGCGCCCTGGGCTACAGCCGCGAACAGGAAGGCCGCGCCGACCAGGCGGCGGTCGGCTTCCTCGAGAAGACCGGCCAGTCCGGCCAGGGCCTGGTCGAGTTCTTCGACCGCTTCCGCTACCAGGAGGTCTTCTCCCAGGAGCGGCGCTTCCCCTATTTCCGCAGCCACCCGCTGTCGTCGCAGCGGATCGAGCTGCTGCGCACGCGTGTCGAGGCCCAACCCAGCTACAAGGTCACGGACTCGGCCGCCGATATCCTCGAATTCGAGATCATGAAGGCCAAGATCGACGGCTTCGTGAACCCGCAGCTGTCGCTGACCAAATACAAGGAAACCGACACCAGCTACCCGGCGCGCTACGCCCGGGCGATCGCCTACTACCAGACCAAGGAGCCTGACCGGGCGATCAAGCTGATCGACGCGCTGCTCGTCGACCAGCCGCTCAATCCCTACCTGTGGGAACTGAAGGGCCAGATCCTGTTCGAGTTCGGCCGCGTCGCCGAGGCCGAGGAGCCGCAGCGCAAGTCGGTCGAGCTCAAGCCCGACGCGCCGCTGCTGCGCATCAACCTGGGCCAGACCCTGATCAACCTGCCCGATCCGAAGAAGCGCGACGAGGGCATCGCCGAGCTCAAGCGGGTCACCCTGCTGGAGGACGACAACGCCGAGGCCTGGCGCCTGCTGGCCCTGGCCTACGAGGCGCGTGGCGACGACGGCCTGGCCCGCCTGGCCACCGCCGAGCAGTATTTCGCCCTCGGCGCGCTCAGCGAGTCGCGCAACTTCGCCATCCGCGCGCGCGAGCTGTTCGACCGCCAGAGCGTCGAATGGCTCCGGGCCACCGACATTGTCATGGCCTCGAACCCGAGCGACCAGGACCTGCGGGTCCTGTCCGAGGAAGGGTCTGCCTCGCGTCGCCGTTGACGCCTGACCGCCACCACGTCACCTAGACCGCCCTGCCCCGCCGGAGTTCCCCGATGCGTTCGATGATCATCGCCGCCCTAGCCGCCCTGATGGCCGCCTGCGGTCAGCCGCAGACCGGGCCGGCGGTCGACCCGGCGTTCGGCCAGAAGGTGCGGGCCTATCTGCTGGCCAATCCGGAAATCCTGATTGAGGTCAGCAATGCGCTGAAGACCAAGCAGGCGCGGGAATCCATCGGCGCCTATCGCAAGCAGCTCGAACGTGATCCGCGCGACCACGTACTCAATCCGCAGGGCCAGATCACCGTGGTCGAGCTGTTCGACTACAATTGCGGCTACTGCAAGCTGATCGCCCCGGAGGTTCTGGAGCTGGCCCGCACCCACCCGCAGGCGCGCTTCGTGTTCAAGGACATGGTCATCTTCGGCGAGACCAGCGAATACACGGCCGCTGCCACCGCCCTGGCCCGCACCCCCGAGCAGTTCATCAGCCTGCACAAGGCCTTCATGGCCGCCCGGCCGCTCAACGATGCGGTCGCCACCCGGATCATCACCGAGCATGGCCTGGACCCGGCCGCGGTCCGGCGCGAACAGGCCTCCGCCGCGCGCAAGCGTTACTTCCAGGACGTGCACGGGATCGCCACCGGCCTGGGCATCGAGGGCACCCCGGCCTTCATCGTGGGTGACACACTGATCCCCGGCGCCGACCCTGACGCCCTCAAGGCGGCCATCGCCGCCGAGTTGCGCAAGAAGGGCTAGGCGCCGCCTGGCCGGGCACACCGGATCCGCGGCCCAATGAGGACTCGCGGGACCGATACTGTCGCGACAAACCGGGACAAATCCGGGACGCTAGATCAGCCCGGCGAGCGGTGACGACGGATCGGCGTACATCCGGCGCGCCATGCGGCCGGCCAGATAGGCCTCGCGCCCTGCGATCACCGCGTGTTTCATCGCCCGGGCCATGCGGATCGGGTCCTTCGCCTCGGCGATGGCCGTGTTCATCAGGATGCCGTCGCAGCCCAGCTCCATGCCGATGGTCGCGTCCGAAGCCGTGCCGACGCCCGCGTCGACCAGCACCGGCACCTTCGACTGCTCGACGATCAGGCGGATGTTGACCTTGTTCTGGATGCCCAGGCCCGAGCCGATCGGCGCGCCCAGCGGCATGATGGCGGCGGCCCCGGCCTCCTCCAGCTTGCGGGCGTAGACGATGTCGTCGGTGCAGTAGACCATCACGTCGAAGCCCTCTTTGACGAGCAGTTTCAATGCCTTCAGCGTCTCTTCCATGTCCGGATAGAGGGTCTTCGGGTCGGACAGGACCTCCAGCTTGACCAGCGACCAGTCGCCGGCCTCGCGCGCCAAGCGCAGGGTCCGCACGGCCTCCTCGCCGGTGAAGCAGCCCGCCGTGTTGGGCAGGTAGGTGAACCGGTCGGGCTTCACATAGTCCATCAGCAGCGGCTGGTTCGGATCGGAGATGTTCACCCGCCGCACGGCGACAGTGACGATCTCGGCCCCGGCCGCCTCCGCCGCGGCGGCGTTGGTGGCGTAGTCCTTGTACTTTCCCGTGCCGACGATCAGGCGCGAGCGGAAGGTGCGGCCGGCGACGGTCCAGGCGTCTTCGGCGGGAGTCGGAAGGGGCGCGGTCATGGGGGCGGTTTACGCCGGGCGGCGGCATCGGGGAAGGCGGTACAGAGTCGCCGCCCCGCCTGCATCGAACCTGCATCACAGGCGTTCGCCCCCTGCACCCCTGCCCCGTTGACCCGGCGCGAGACGGGGCGAAAATGTCGTCATGACCCGTTCGATCCTGATCGTCGACGACGACCCGCACATCCGCCAGCTGCTGGCCTTCGCCCTGACCAAGGCCGGGCTCGAGGCGCGCGAGGCCGAGGACGGCGAGGCGGCGCTGGCGGCGGTGGCCGACAATCCGCCGGACCTGGTGATCCTCGACATCAACATGCCCCGGCTGAACGGGCTGGAGGTCTGCCGCCGGCTGCGGGCCCAGGGC
>DAORNX010000320.1:3367-3640 GCA_035441225.1 Caulobacter sp. | reverse complement strand
CAATGCGACGGCGAGCCCACCGCCCGGTCCGCCCCCGGCGGCGCCCCTGGCCTATGGTCAGGCGATCGCCCAACGCAGCTGCGGCGGCTGTCACGCGGTGGCCGATGGCCCCAGTCCGCTCGCCGCGGCGCCGCCGTTTCGCGACCTGCACCGGCGATATCCCGTCGGCGGGCTGGCGCAACTCCTCGACGAAGGCATGCTTCCGCCCGACCGGCCTTTGGAGGAGGGCTCGCCGGCGACCCACCCGCGGATGCCGGTGGCCGCCCTCGGCGC
>DAORNX010000320.1:0-3270 GCA_035441225.1 Caulobacter sp. | reverse complement strand
CCGCAAGCTGTTCGGCGATGGCCATCCATTCAGCCTCGGCCTTGTCGACGGACGCCTGGGCCTTGAGGCGCTTCTGGCCGAGATCGGCGGCCTGGGCCGGGTTGTTCACATAGACCCTCGGGTCCGCGAGCACGGTGTCGATCTCCGCGAGCGCCCTGGTCGTGCGCGCCAGCACGGCTTCGGCGGCCTCCAACTTGCGTTTCAGCGGCGCGGCCTGGCCGGCCGAGGGGCGGGGCGGCGGAGGCGGGGCCTTCACCGGCTCTGGCTCGGGCGCCTTGACCTGGCTCGGCGCGCGGGCGGCCACCCGGGCCTTGTCGATGACGAACCTGGCGTAGTCGTCCATGTCGCCGTTGAACGGCTTGATCGTGCCGTCAGCCGCCAGCCACAGCCGGTCGGCGACCAGCTCCATCAGCGAGCGGTCGTGGGTGATCAGGATCACCGCGCCCTCGTAGTCGTTCAGCGCGTCCAGCAGGGCGCGGCGCGAGTCGATGTCCAGGTGGTTGGTCGGCTCGTCGAGGATCAGCATGTGCGGGGCGTCCATCGCCACCAGGTTCAGCAGCAGCCGCGCGCGCTCTCCGCCGGACAGGTTGGCGACGGTGGTCTCCTGCTTCTCGAAGCCCAGGCCGAACTGGGCCAGCCGCGAGCGGCGCGAGGACTCGGACGCGTCCGGCATGGCGCGCCGGATGATCTCCAGCGGCGTGTCATCCGGGTCCATGGCCTCGATCTGGTGCTGGTGGAACCAGCCGACGCGCATCTTGCGGTCGCGGTGGAATTCGCCGGTCTGCACGCCCAGCGCGCCGGCGATCAGCTTGGCGAAGGTCGACTTGCCGGCGCCGTTGACGCCCAGCAGGCCGATGCGGTCGTCCAGGTCCATGCGAAGGTTGAGGTTGCGCAGGATCGGCTTGCCGTCCTCGTAGCCGACATTGGCCTTCTCCAGCCGGATCAGCGGCGGGGCCAGCGGACGGGGGGGCGAGGGCAGGGTGAAGGGCGCGACCCGTTCCTCGATGGTCGTGGCCACCGGCTCCATCTTGGCCAGCCGCTTCATCCGCGACTGCGCCTGGGCGGCCTTGGAGGCCTTGGCCCGGAACCGGTCGACGAAGGCCTGCAGGTGCGCCCGCTCGGCGTCCTGCTTGGCCTTGGCCGACAGCTGCAGGCGCGACTTCTCGGCGCGCATCTTCTCGAACGCGTCGTAGCCGCCGGTGTAGATCTCCAGCTTGCCCTGGGCCAGGTGCAGAATGTGGGTGCAGCTGTTGTTCAGCAGTTCGCGGTCGTGGCTGATGATCAGGGCGGTGTGCGGATACTTCTTCAGCCGCGCCTCGAGCCACAGGGCGCCTTCGAGGTCGAGATAATTGGTCGGTTCGTCGAGCAGCAGCAGGTCGGGTTCGCTGAACAGGGCCGCCGCCAGGGCCACGCGCATGCGCCATCCGCCTGAGAACTCGGCCATCGGCCGGGCCAGGTCCTCGGTGCTGAAGCCGAGCCCCGCCAGGATTTCGGCGGCCTTGGCGGGGGCCGCGTCGGAATCGATCTCGATCAGCCGGGTCCAGATGTCGCCCATCTCCTCCGGATCGGCGGTCTCCAGCCGGGTCAGCAGGTCGTGACGTTCCTCGTCCGCTTCCAGGATGGTGTCGATCAGGGTCACCGGCGTCGCGGGATGTTCCTGCGCCACCTGGCCGATGCGGGTGTTCTTCGGCAGGCTGATCTCGTCCCCGCCGGCCTGCAGCTCGCCCATGATCAGCTTGAACAGCGTCGACTTGCCCACGCCGTTGCGGCCGACCAGCCCGACCTTGGCGCCGGGCGGCAGGGAGACGCCGGCGTGGTCGAAGAAGCGCCGCCCCCAGGCGTCAAAGGTCAGGTCGTTAATCTGGAGCATGGCAGGTTGGGAAAAGGACTTCGCGACAGGTGTTGGCGGATCGGGGGCCCGCCGCTATAAGCCCGCGACCTCCCAAACGCCACCTCCTGTGTAGGGCTTCAAACTAGCCATGACTGAACGCACCTTCTCGATCATCAAGCCGGACGCGACCCGCCGGAACCTCACGGGCGCCGTGAACGCCGTCATCGAAGGCGCCGGCCTGCGCATCGTGGCGCAGAAGCGCATCAAGCTGACCGAAGACCAGGCGAAGAAGTTCTACGAAGTGCACGCCGCACGCCCGTTCTACGGCGAACTGGTCGGCCAGATGACCGCCGAGCCGGTGGTCGTCCAGGTGCTGGAAGGCGACAACGCCGTGGCCCGCTACCGCGAAGTCATGGGCGCGACCAACCCCGAGCAGGCCGCCGAGGGCACGATCCGCAAGCTGTTCGCCCTGTCGATCGGCGAGAACTCGGTGCACGGCTCCGACAGCCTCGAGAACGCCGCCATCGAGATCGCCCAGTTCTTTACGGAGGCCGATATCGTCGGCTAGGGCGGCCATCCGGCCCGGATATCAGACGGCCGGTCCCCTCGCGGGGGCCGGCCGTTGTCATGCCGGGGTCTCGACCGCCCGCGCCCTGGCCGTCTCGAACGATGCGACGAACCGGGCCCGCCGCAGGACGTCGGCCTCGATCGTCCGCAGCAGTGACCGCATCACCGTCCGCGAAGCGCCGCTGACGATCACTTCCGACCCGTCGTCCATCACCCGCTTGAGAAAGTCGCGCAGGGCGAAGGCCCCGGTCGGATCGACCATCGGCGTCTCATCCAGCCTCAGGATATAGACCCTCCGCCGGGCGCCGATCTGGTCGAAGGCGTCCTTCAGCACGCTGGCGCTGCCGAAGAACAGCGGGCCGCGGAAGGTGATCACCGCCACATCCGCCGGCAGGCCGAAATTCGGCGCATAGCGGGACTCGCGCGACCGGGAATCCTCGCGGTCCTCCTCGATCACCGGCTCGCCGCCGTCGGTCGAGGCCAATCCGGCCATCCGGTGCATGAACAGGAAGGCGGCCATGACCATGCCGACCTCGATGGCCACGGTCAGGTCGACCAGCACGGTCAGGGCGAACGTCGCCAGCAGCACCGCGCGGTCGCCGTGCGTGGTCCCGAGGATCAGCCGGAAGCGATGAATCTCGGCCATGTTGAGCGCCACCACCACCAGGATGGCGGCCAGGGCGGCCAGCGGCACGAACTTCATCACCGGCGCCAGCACCAGCATGAACAGCAGGATGAACAGCGCGTGCGCCATGCCGGCGACGGGCGATCGCGCGCCGGTGCGCACATTGGTCGCCGTGCGGGCGATCGCGCCGGTGGCGGGCAGGCCGCCGAACGCGGCCGAGGCGACATTGGCCACGCCCTGGGCGACC
>DAORNX010000319.1:0-3643 GCA_035441225.1 Caulobacter sp. | reverse complement strand
GAGCGTCTCGGCCAGCACCCGCTCGGCGCGCAGCTCGGCGGCCTTGACGTCCTCGCGCAGCCCTTCGCGGGCGGCGTCCTCGAACGGAGGGCGGTGGCCCTTGAGCGCCCGGCGGACATTGCGCAGCGGCCAGAGCACGGTCTCGTCCCAAAGCACCGTGGTCTGCACCCCGTTGGCCAGGGTCTCGCGGTCAGGGTCGGCCCATACCGCCCACAGCAGGAAGGCCGTGTTGAAGCCGTGCTCGTCCTGAAGCGCCAGGGTCGCCGCCGGCACACCGGGACGGTCGTAGGCCGCCACCATCCAGTCCCAGAAACTCATGCGGCTCCGCCGATGATCGGATCGAGGTCCTCACCCCAGCGCTTCACCGGCTTCCAGTCCAGCCCGAACAGGTCCAGCGCGCGGCCGACCGACTGGTCGACCATCTCGGCGATCGACCGGGGCATGGCGTAGAAGGCCGGCAGGGGCGGGGCGATCGTCGCGCCCATCTCGGCCAGCCGGACCATGGTTCGCAGGTGGCCCAGGTGCAGCGGCGTCTCGCGCACCATCAGCACCAGCGGACGGCGCTCCTTGAGCGTGACATCGGCGGCCCGGGTCAGCAGGGACGAGGTCACGCCGGTGGCGATCTCGCTCATGGTCCGCACCGAGCAGGGGGCGATGATCATGCCCAGGGCCCGGAACGAGCCCGAGGCCACCGCCGCTCCGACGTCGCCGACGCGGTGCACGACGTCGGCCATGGCGTTGACCTCGGCGACCGTGCGGTCGGTCTCCTGGCCCAGGGTGAGGACGGCGGCCTTCGAGAGGATCAGATGGCTTTCGACGCCCAGGTCGCGACAGGCGTCGAGCGCGCGCAGGCCGTAGGTCACGCCGGAGGCGCCCGAAATCCCGACAACCAGTTTCTGACGCGCGGTCTGAGCCATCTTCAAATCCTCTACGCGTCCGCGCGCGCGCGCGGAAGCCCGCACGGCTCTCCCCGGACCGCGCAACGATATGTGATCTGACAGTCCGGCCCGGCGGGTGTTCACTGTCAGGGTCCTAGAAGAGGAGGCGACTAATGGCGTTGGACGCCCGCATTCGCGAACTCGGCAACCGTCATCAGACTCTCGAGCGGTTGATCGAGGACGAGACCAGTAGGCCCGCCACGGACGATATCCGCCTGAAGGAGCTCAAGCGACAGAAGCTGCGCTTGAAGGAAGAGATCGAAAGCCTGCGGATGCAGGTTCACTGATCCACCGGTATCGGAGTCGGGGGACCGGCTCCGCCATAATCCCCCCGCCGCGAGGCATGAAGCGCGGCGGGCCGGTCGTGGGCAATTCGGGTCGGGCCGAGAGGCCGGCCCGCGCCGCAACCTGCATCCCGGGTCACGGCGGCGACGCGAGGCGCCGCCGATGACCGATGACGCCCTCGCGGCCTTGCGGTGGCAGTTCGACATGACCTGGGCGCTCGCCGAGCGCTATCACCTGCCGGCGCTGACGGACGCCATGTGCCTTTGGGAGCCCGCGCCCGGCGCCTGGACCGTGCGACCGTTGAACGGCGTCTGGACCCCGGACTGGTCCGACGTCGAACCGGCCCCCGCACCGATCACCTCGATCGCCTGGACCGCCTGGCATCTGGCCTGGTGGTGGTCGGAGACCCTTGCCCGGGCGAAGGGCGCGCCTCCGCCGGGGCGTGACGGCGTCCGCTATCCGGGCTCGGCGGACGGCGTGCGCGCCCAGCTGGCGGCCCTGGCCGGGGAATGGAGGCCGCTGATCGCCGGCCTGGACGCCGGAGCCCTTGCGAGGCCCTCGACCTTCCCCTGGCCCGAGCCAAGGCCGTTCGCCATGACGGTCGCCTGGGTCAACGCCGAGCTGATGAAGAACGTCGCCGAGATCGGCGCGGGCGTCCGCCTTTTCCAGGCGGCCGCCCGGGACCGGTCCTAGTCCTCGTCGCCGTCGTCATCCTCGTCGTCGCGATCCTGGAACACGGCCTTGAGATCGACGTGGCCGGCGACTTCCTCGTCGGTCTCGATCTCCGGTTCCTCGGCCTCGAGCGCGGTCTCGGCCGCCGGCTTCAGGGTGGCCCCGTCGGGCGCGCCGATGCCCTTGCGCGCGTCGTCCTTGGCCTTCTTGTCGGCGGCCTTGCGCACGATGGCGTCCAGGTCGATCTGGGTCGTCAGACCCAGCGTGACGGGGTCGACCGCCTTGATGTTGGCGCTGTTCCAGTGCGCGCGGGTGCGCACGGATTCGATGGTCGACTTGGTCGTGCCCAGCAGGCGGGCGATCTGGGCGTCGGTCACTTCCGGGTGGTGGGTGACGAACCACTTGATCGCGTCCGGCCGGTCCTGGCGGCGCGACACGGGGGTGTAGCGCGGGGCCTTCTTGACCGGCTTGAGCAGCTCGGCGTGACGGCTCTTCTGGGCGACCATGCGATATTTCGGGTCGGCCCCGGCCTTGTCGAGCTCCTCGCGGTTCAGCTGGCCGTTGGCGATCGGGTCGGCGCCACGAATGTCGCGCGCCACCTCGCCGTCGGCGATGCCGCGCACCTCCAGCCGGTGCAGGCCGCAGAAGTCGGCGATCTGCTCGAAGGTCAGGGAGGTGTTGTCCACCAGCCAGACGGCGGTGGCCTTCGGCATCAGGATTTGGTCGGCCATGACGTGCTCCAGAAACAGCGGCGCCCGGCCTTTCGGCCGGGCGGGTCTTGGATCGGACATATAGAGACGTTCCCCGACAAAGGAAACGGCGTTCCGCTGCGGCGTGTTCAACGCCCGCGAAATCGCGTCAGACCGTCCACTCCCCTCCACCGCCGCCATAGGCGTCGATGGCCTCGAACATGGCCGCCACCTGGGCCCGCTCCTCGCCGGTCAGTTCAGGCCGCCAGATGTCGAACAGCAGGATGACCCGCGTCTCGCCGCTGCGGTTCCAGGCCTCGTGCTCGATGGTGTCGTCGAAGGCCCAGGCCTGGCCCTCGCGCCAGGGCCGTACGTCATTGCCGACCCGGAAGGTGCAGCCGTCGGGCACGATCAGCGGCAGGTGGCAGATCAGCCGGGTGTTGACGAAGCCATGGTGGGGCGGGATCGCCGCCCCCGGCCGCAGCAGCGAGAACAGCACCGACGGCGTGCGGCCCTTGATCCGCGCCAGGGGCGCGTCGGCCAGGGCCGCCATGGTGTCGGGGCAGCGGGCGATGTTGTCCGCGACGGGCTCGCCGTTCTTCCACAGATAGAAGGCGCCCCAGTCGGGATTGTCGATCATGCCGTGAACGTCCTGGAACGGCCGGTCGGCGCGGCTCTCGAGGTAGGGTGTAAAGGCGGCGTGGTCCTTCATCACCTCCAGCAGCTCGGCCCGGATCGCGTCGGTCGCGGCTTCGACCTTGTCCATCCACGGGAACATCGCCCGGTCGTAGAACTGGATCTGCGGCAGCTCGGGAAAATAGAAGTGCCTGGGCTGCTGCAGATAGATCTGCTTCTTGCCCAGCATCAGGTCGAGCGACCGGGCGAAGCGGCTGTCGTCGGCGAAGCCCAGGCCGGTGAGCCGTTCGCGCAGGAAGGCCTCGTAGTCGGCCGCGTAGCGCTGGCTCATCACCTGGGCCCGGGCCACCTCGCCGCGCAGGTCGGGCGGCAGCTGTTCGGGCGGCGGGGCGGCGCGGACCACGGCGGCGTAGAAGGCCGAGG
>DAORNX010000318.1:0-3647 GCA_035441225.1 Caulobacter sp. | reverse complement strand
GGCGTGCGCCTCGCGCACGGTCAGGGCCAGGGCTGCGTCGAGCTCGGCCGGGTCGAGGCGGAACCGCTCGACCAGCGAGGCGCGCAGCGACTGACCGACCCACAGGTACAGCCGCTGGGCCAGGTCGGAGGACAGCCGGGGGTGGCGGGCCAGGGGCGTGCGCATGGCGGCGACGCCGCGCGAGGTCTCGACCAGCCGCTCCATCGCCGAATGGGTGATCTCGGCGGTGTCGTTGCCGGCCAGGGCGGTCAGGACGGCCGGCTCCTCCTGGCGCAGGATGGCCTCGACCACCGGGGCGCTGAGCCGGCCGCGGCGGGCGATGGCGATCTGGTGATCGAGCGTCGCCTCGACCAGCAGCCGGATCAGGTCATGGTCCTGCAACACGGGGCTGGCGGCGATCACCGGTCCGGCGATCTCGATATCGTCCAGCGCCAGCACATTGACGAGGGCGGCGGGAACCCAGGGAGCGGCGGCGATCTTTTCCGCCAGTCGGCGGCGGATGTCGCGCTCGGCCTCGGCGACCAGGGCCATGAACACCGAGCCGACCAGCTCGCGGACCCTCGGCTGCGCCACCTCGTCGATGTCAGCCCGGTCGCACAGGGCGACGATGGCGTTCAGCAGGCGTTCGCGATCGACCGGATGCCGGCTCCGGGCCAGCAGCAGCAGATCGGCGGCTTCGACGGCGATGGTCACGTGGGGCCCCGTCCCGACAGTCGGGCTGAAGCATGACCCTGCTCCCACCCCGTGAAAACATGCTTAAACGACTGTGAGATCGGCAGGGGAGTCGAATCGTATGTCGGATCCGCTAATTCTGGCGCTTGACCAGGGAACGACCAGCACGCGGGCGATCGCTTTCGACGCCCATGGCCGGGCGGTGGCCGACGCCAGCCGGCCCCTGAGACAGAGCTATCCCCACGACGGCTGGGTCGAACACGACGCCGAGGAGATCTGGAACGCCAGCGTCACGGTGCTGCGCGAGACGCTCGGGAAATGCGGGCGCACGGTGGCCGAGGTGGCGGCGATCGGCGTCACCAACCAGCGCGAGACGGTGGTCGTCTGGGACCGCGCCACTGGCCGCCCGATCCATCCGGCGATCGTCTGGCAGGACCGGCGAACGGCGGGCGCCTGCGAACGGCTGGTCAAGGCCGGCGCCGAGGAGCGGGTGACCGAGGTCACCGGCCTGCTGCTCGATCCCTACTTCTCCGGCACCAAGATCGCCTGGCTGCTCGACAACGTCGACGGGGCCCGCGAACGCGCGGAGCGCGGCGAGCTGCTGTGCGGCACGATGGACAGCTGGGTGATCTGGAAACTGACCGGGGGGCGGGTGCACGCCACCGACGCGACCAACGCCTCGCGCACCCTGCTGTTCGACATCGGCGCCCAGCGCTGGTCGGACGAGATGCTGCGGCTGTTCGATGTTCCCGCCGCCCTGCTGCCCGAGGTGCTCGACTGCGCCGGCGACTACGGCGAAGCGGATGCGGCGATCCTCGGCCGCGCCGTGCCGATCCGCGGCGTGGCCGGCGACCAGCAGGCGGCGCTGATGGGGCAGGGCTGTGTCAGGCCCGGCGAGATGAAGGCGACCTACGGCACCGGCTGCTTCATGCTGCTCAACACCGGCGAGCAGAAGGCGCTCAGCCGTTCGCGCCTGTTGACCACGGTGGCGGCGCGGGTAGCGGGCCGCACCACCTACGCCCTCGAGGGCTCGATTTTCGTCGCCGGGGCCGCGATCCAGTGGCTGAATGAAGGGCTCGGCCTGGCGGGCGGCCCGCGCGCGGCGGAGTCGCTGGCCAGAACGGCCAATCCCGACAGCGGCGTGGTGGTGGTGCCGGCCTTCACCGGCCTCGGCGCGCCCTGGTGGGACGCCGGCGCGCGCGGCGGCATCTTCGGCCTGACACGGGACTCCGGCCTGGCCGAGATCACCGCGGCGACCTTCGACGCCTGCGCCCTGCAGACCCGCGACCTGATCGAGGCGATGCGCGCCGACGCGCCGCATGCGTTCGGCGACAAGGCCGAGCTGCGCATCGATGGCGGCATGTCCCAGAGCGCCTGGTTCTCGCAGCGCCTGGCCGACCTCACCGGCATCCCGGTCTGCCGCGCCAGCTACCAGGAGACCACGGCGCTCGGCGCCGCCCTGTTCGCAGGCCTCGGTGCGGGCCTGTTCTCGACGGTCGAGGAAGCCGCTTCGGCCCGCCCCGACGCCGAGCTGATGACCCCGTCGCGCGACAGCCACATGCGTGAGGCCGCCTACGCCCGCTGGCTCGACGCCGTGCCGAGGGTGCGTTCGTGATCGGAACCCTTCTCCCCTTGTGGGGGAAGGTCTCGGCGTAGCCGACGGACGAGGGGTCTCGGCCTCCGGCCGGGAGGCTTCATCACCTTCGAAGGATACGTCGCATCGCCCCCTCATCCGACCCTGCTCCGCAGGGCCATCTTCTCCCGCAAGGGGAGAAGGGCCATAACCACGCGATGATGAAGCGCCGCATCGATCTCCTCCTCGTCGAGCGGGGCCTGTTCGACAGCCGCGCCCGGGCCCAGGCGGCGATCGCGGCGGGACGGGTGACGGTCGACGGCCGCGCGGTCGGCAAGCCGTCCGAGGCGGTGGAGCCGGACGCCGTCATCACCGCCGAGGCCGCCCATCCGTGGGTCGGACGGGGCGGGGTCAAGCTGGACCACGCCCTGACCCTGTGGCCGGTCGCCGTGGAAGGTCGGGTCGTGCTTGACGTGGGGGCCTCGACCGGCGGGTTCACCCAGGTCTGCCTGGGCCGGGGCGCGGCGCGGGTCTACGCGGTCGATGTCGGCCAGGGCCAGCTGCACCCGGCGGTGGCGGCCGATCGGCGGGTCGTCGAGCTGTCGGGGGTCGATGCCCGAACGCTTGACGCGTCACGGATTCCGCAAGGCCCCGACCTGATCGTGAGTGACGTAAGTTTCATAAGCCTGATCAAGGTCTTGCCGGCCGCTCTTGCGCTGGCGCGCGAGGGTGCGGATCTTGTCGCCCTGGTCAAACCCCAGTTCGAGGTCGGTCGCGACGGCGTCGGCAAGGGCGGCGTCGTCAGGAACCCCGCCGTGCGTCAGGCCGCTCTGGAGCAGGTGGCCGACTGGCTGACCGGCGAGGGCTGGCCCGTCCGCGCGACAGCCGACAGCCCGATCGCCGGCGGCGACGGCAACGCCGAGTTCCTGCTCTGGGCGCGGCGGAGCTGACAGGGAAAAGGCCGCCCGCGCCAGGCGGACGGCCTTCCCTCACAGAGGACGTCGACAGGGGTCAGTCGACGACCTGATAGCGTCCGGCGGAGTCGCGACAGACGCGCACGAAGCGCTTCTGGACGCGGCCGTCGGGCAGGTAGATCGGGCTTTCGGCGAGGGTGCAGTTGTCGGCCGCCGGGGCGTCGGTCACGGGCCGGGCGTACCCGCCGTCATAGCCGTCGTCATAGCCGTAGCGGTCGTCGTAGGCGCCTTGCTGGTAGCCGTCGGGCCCGCCTTCGTAGCCGTAGTAGCCGCCCTGCGGCGCGGGAGCGTAGCCCTGGGTATAGGTCCCCGGCTCGCAGGCCGCCGCTGACCGGCCGACGTTGGCCCCGACGATGGCGCCGAGCAGGCCCCCCAGCACCGCGCCCTCGGTGCGGTTGCCGCGCGCGGCGACGTTGCCGCCGGCGAGG
>DAORNX010000317.1:0-3654 GCA_035441225.1 Caulobacter sp. | reverse complement strand
GGCAACAAGGGCGTCATCTCCAAGATCCTGCCGATCGAGGACATGCCGCACCTGGCCGACGGCACCGCCGTCGATGTCGTGCTCAACCCGCTGGGCGTGCCCTCGCGCATGAACGTGGGGCAGATCTTCGAAACCCACCTCGGCTGGGCCGCGGCGGGGCTGGGCAAGCAGATCGCCAACCTCCTCGAGGCCTGGCAGAACGGCGGGCAGAAGAAGGCCCTCCAGGACCGTCTGCGCGAAGTCTACGGGCCGGACGAGGACCTGCCGGACGACGAGGGCGAGCTGATCGAGCTGGCCCGCAACCTGTCCAAGGGCGTGCCCTTCGCCACGCCGGTCTTCGACGGCGCGCACATCCCGGACATCGAGGACCTGCTTGAGTCGGCGGGCCTGCACCGTTCGGGTCAATCGGTCCTGTTCGACGGCCAGACCGGCGAGCAGTTCCGTCGCCCGGTCACGGTCGGCTACATCTACATGCTCAAGCTGCACCACCTGGTGGACGACAAGATCCACGCCCGCTCGATCGGTCCCTACTCGCTCGTCACCCAGCAACCGCTGGGCGGCAAGGCGCAGTTCGGCGGCCAGCGCTTCGGGGAAATGGAAGTGTGGGCGCTCGAAGCCTACGGCGCCGCCTACACCCTGCAGGAAATGCTGACGGTGAAGTCGGACGACGTGGCCGGCCGTACGAAGGTCTACGAGTCCATCGTGCGCGGCGACGACACGTTCGAGGCCGGCATCCCGGAAAGCTTCAACGTGCTGGTCAAGGAAATGCGCTCCCTGGGCCTGAACGTCGAGCTCGAGAACAGCTGATGGTCATGAACCCCTCCCCGGCCAGGGGAGGGGCGACCGCCCGTCTTGCTCTGAAATTTTCGCGGGGGATCCCGCAGAAGGAAAAAAGATGAACCAGGAAGTCCTGAACATCTTCAATCCGGTCCAGGCCGCTCCGACCTTCGACCGCATCCGCATCGCCCTGGCCTCGCCCGAGAAGATCCGTTCGTGGTCGTTCGGCGAGATCAAGAAGCCGGAAACCATCAACTACCGCACGTTCAAGCCCGAGCGTGACGGCCTGTTCTGCGCGCGCATCTTCGGTCCGACGAAGGACTACGAGTGCCTGTGCGGCAAGTACAAGCGGATGAAGTACAAGGGCATCATCTGCGAAAAGTGCGGCGTGGAAGTCACCCTCGCCCGCGTCCGGCGCGAGCGGATGGGCCACATCGAACTGGCCAGCCCGGTCGCCCACATCTGGTTCCTGAAGTCGCTGCCCTCGCGCATCGCCATGATGCTCGACATGCCGCTGAAGGACATCGAGCGGGTCCTGTACTTCGAGCACTACATCGTCACCGAGCCGGGCCTGACCGCGCTGAAGCAGCACCAGCTGCTGTCGGAAGACGAGTACATGCGCTTCCAGGACGAGTTCGGCGACGACAGCTTCACCGCCGAGATCGGCGCCGAGGCGGTGTTCGGCCTGCTCAAGGCCATCGACCTGCCCAAGGAAGCCGACCGCCTGCGTGAAGAGCTGGCCGGCACCCCCTCGGAAATGAAGCAGAAGAAGGCGTCCAAGCGCCTGAAGATCATCGAGGCCTTCATCGAGTCCGGCAACAAGCCGGAATGGATGATCCTGACGGTCGTCCCGGTCATTCCGCCCGAGCTGCGCCCGCTGGTGCCCCTGGACGGCGGCCGCTTCGCGACCTCCGACCTGAACGACCTCTACCGCCGGGTGATCAACCGCAACAACCGCCTCAAGCGCCTGATCGAGCTGCGCGCGCCCGACATCATCATCCGCAACGAAAAGCGGATGCTGCAGGAAGCCGTCGACGCCCTGTTCGACAACGGCCGTCGCGGCCGGGTCATCACCGGCGCCAACAAGCGCCCGCTGAAGTCCCTCGCCGACATGCTCAAGGGCAAGCAGGGCCGGTTCCGCCAAAACCTGCTCGGCAAGCGCGTCGACTATTCGGGCCGTTCGGTCATCGTCGTCGGTCCCGAGCTGAAGCTGCATGAGTGCGGCCTGCCCAAGAAGATGGCGCTCGAGCTGTTCAAGCCGTTCATCTACGCGCGGCTGGACGCCAAGGGCCTGTCGGGCACCGTCAAGCAGTCCAAGCGCATGGTCGAGCGCGAGCAGCCGGCCGTCTGGGACGTCCTCGAGGAGGTCATCCGCGAGCATCCGGTACTGTTGAACCGCGCGCCGACCCTCCACCGCCTGGGCATCCAGGCGTTCGAGCCCAAGCTGATCGAGGGCAAGGCCATCCAGCTGCACCCGCTGGTCTGCGCCGCGTTCAACGCCGACTTCGACGGCGACCAGATGGCCGTGCACGTCCCGCTGAGCCTCGAGGCGCAGCTGGAAGCGCGCGTGCTGATGATGTCGACCAACAACATCCTCAGCCCCGCCAACGGCCGGCCGATCATCGTGCCGTCGCAGGATATCGTGCTGGGCCTCTACTACCTGTCCGGCGCGCGCGACAACGAGCCGGGCGAGGGCAAGCTGTTCGCCGACCTGGGCGAGATCGAGGCGGCCATGGACGCCGGCATCGTGACCCTGCACGCCAAGATCAAGGCCCGCTTCACCGAGATGGACGCGGACGGCAATCTGGTGCGCAAGGTGATCGACACGACGCCGGGGCGGATGAAGATCGCCTCGCTGCTGCCGCATCACCCGCAGGTCGGTCACCGCCTGATCGAAAAGGCGCTGACCAAGAAGGAAATCGGCAATCTGATCGACATCGTCTACCGCCACTGCGGTCAGAAGGCGACGGTCATCTTCGCCGACCAGATGATGGCCCTGGGCTTCAAGGAAGCGGCCCGCGCCGGCATCTCCTTCGGCAAGGACGACATCGTCATTCCCGAGCGCAAGCAGCCGATCGTCGCCGAGACGCGCAAGCTGGCCGAGGAATACGAGCAGCAGTACGCCGATGGCCTGATCACCAAGGGCGAGAAGTACAACAAGGTCGTCGACGCCTGGTCCAAGGCCACGGACCGGATCGCCGACGAGATGATGCTGGAGATCTCGACCAAGAAGACCGGCGACGACGGTCGCGAGAAGGAGATCAACGCCATCTACATGATGGCCCACTCCGGCGCTCGCGGCTCGCAGGCCCAGATGAAGCAGCTCGGCGGAATGCGCGGCCTGATGGCCAAGCCGTCCGGCGAGATCATCGAGACCCCGATCGTCTCGAACTTCAAGGAAGGCCTGACCGTGCAGGAGTACTTCAACTCCACCCACGGCGCCCGCAAGGGCCTGGCCGACACGGCGCTGAAGACGGCCAACTCCGGCTACCTGACCCGCCGCCTCGTCGACGTGGCGCAGGACAGCATCATCACCGAGGAAGATTGCGGCACCACCCGGGGCATCACCCTGAAGGCCGTGGTCGAGGGTGGCGACGTGCTGGTCTCGCTGGGCCTGCGGGTCCTGGGCCGCTTCTCCGCCGAGGACATCAAGGATCCGGCGACCGGCGAGGTGCTGATTCCGGCCGACACCTATCTGGTCGAGGATTTCGCCGACCTGATCGACAAGGCCGGCGTTCAGAGCGTCAAGGTTCGCTCGGTGCTGACCTGCGAGGCCGGCATCGGCGTCTGCGGCGCCTGCTACGGCCGCGACCTGGCGCGCGGCACGCCGGTGAACATCGGTGAAGCCGTGGGCGTCATCGCCGCCCAGTCGATCGG
>DAORNX010000316.1:294-3672 GCA_035441225.1 Caulobacter sp. | reverse complement strand
TCGCCAGGGTCAGCTGCGCCAGGCCGTCGTCAGGGAAGCGCGCCGCCCGTTCGCGGATCAGGGCGAGAAACCCGGCCCGCTCGACGGCCGGGACGCCGCTCTTCAACCGTTGCGCCTCGAGCAGGAGGGCGTCGGCGGACGGCGGCAGGACCGTCACCGCCAGCGCGACCTCCGGTCGCCCGGCCCGCGGGTAGCGAATGCCCGGCGTGGCGTGGAAGTAAGCCTTGAGCGCCTTCTCGGCCGACGAAAGGTCCATGCCCAGCGCGGTCTCCAGAGCGGCGGTCGGGTCCTCGCCACGGCCCACCGCCAGCAGATAGGCGTTCAGCCGCGCCTTCCGCGCCGGATCGCTGAGCAGGTAGTGGGTGAGCAGCCAGGACTGGGCGTAGTACATCGCCATGACCGGCTGGGCTCCCCGGGTCTGGGCCCGTGGCGGCGCGAGGCCCGCGATGGTGGTCAGCGGCAGCCACGGCAGATTGGCCAGATTGCGCGCCCGTCCCGGCGGCGCCACGCCGATCTCGATGCGGTCCGGCTCGATGCGCGTGGCTCCGAAATACTCGGCGTAGCCCTCCACCAACCAGGCCGGATAGGCCGCGGCGAAGTTCTGCAGCATGAAGTGGTGCACATACTCGTGGAACAGGAACCGCTGGCCCTGGCCGGTCCCGGCGTCCCCCCGCACGGCCACGGCGTAGATGTCGCCGAGGTTGGCGCGGTAGAGACCCGCGACCGACTGCGAGGCGCCCGGAAGCACCCGCGACAGGTCGCGCGGCCCGGCGACGAGGTAGATATCCAGCTTCCGGGCCGGCGCCGCGGCGGTGTCCAGGCCGTGCACGGACCGGAGCAGGGCGTCGAAGTCCTCGAGGTCGGCCGCGTACCGGCGAAGGTTGGCCTCCGTGCCGTCGCTGTAGAGCACGAAGTGACGGGTCTCGGCCCGCAGCCAGCGCGCCTGCGCCTGCGACGCGGCCCCGCCGACGGCCAGCAGCAGGCCGAAGACAAGGGCCGCCAAGCCGCGGAACAGGCCGGAGCGTCGGGCCATGGCGTCGGGTCGCGGGCGCTGGGTCATGGAGAGGGCGGTAGCGGTCCTGGCGGCGGTTGTCACGAACCGCGGTACAGAGCGATCTGCCTGAGCAGCGTCCTGGCCGCCTCCGCCGCCCCGCCGGCATGGGGGCTGTTGGCGACCGGCGTCAGCTGTTCGATGGCCTCGTCGAACCGTTTGCGCAGGATCAGGCCGCGGGCCGCCTCGACCCGGATGCCATAGACCTGCGGCGCCAGCTCGGCCGCCAGCATCAGGACGTTGAGGGTGTTGTCTGACGGATAGTCCGGATCGGTCCGGCGCGTCTCGGCGAAGGCGTAGAGGATGCGATAGTCGTCCGGCGTCAGGCTGTTGGCCCGGGCCAGCAGCTTTCCGGCCTGGCCATAGAGTTTGCGGGGGTCGGCTGAATCGTCGTCGCCGGCCCGCATCAGCCCCAGCGCCTTGATCACCAGGGCTTCGGAGTCGCCGGCGTCGGCGGCGATCAGCCCGTCCAGCAACGCGTCTCCGGCGGCGAGGTCGCCGTACTCGACCTCGGCCCGGGCCAGGGTCAGTGCGGCGAACCGGTCGCCCGGGTACCTGGCCGCGGCCGCGCGCACGGCGGCGACGAAATCCTTCTGTTCGTGGTCGTAGAGGCCGCGCGTCATGCGCAGGCTTTCCAGAAGCAGGCCGTCCGCGGACGGCGGCAGGGCGGCGACGGTGATCTCGGCCGCCGGATGCGGTTTGCGCTTGAATCCGGTCGCGGCCAGATTGCCCTTCTTGTAGGCCTGCAGCTTCCTGTCGAGGGTCGCCACGTCCTCGCCGGTGGCCGCCTCCCAGGCGTCCACCGAACCTTCGCCCGCGGCCAGTTTCCTGAGGTAGGCGAACAGCTGCTGCCGCCGGCCGGGATCGGACAACATGTAGTGGGTCATCAGCCAGGCCTGGGCGTAGTAGCCACCCCGCTGGCTGTCGGCCACTTCAAGCGGCCGCTTACTGAGGACCTCCTCGGTCGGCACCCACCGCTCGTTCATCAACTGGTAGGCCCGGCCGCTGTTGGGG
This sequence comes from Caulobacter sp., assembly GCA_035441225.1. Lineage (GTDB taxonomy): Bacteria > Pseudomonadota > Alphaproteobacteria > Caulobacterales > Caulobacteraceae > Caulobacter. The sequence continues at coordinate 1,607 of DAORNX010000316.1, read as the reverse complement.
TTGCCAATGACGAAGCTCGACGGCCCGAGCCGGGCGGTCATGTAGTATTCGGCGAAGCCCTCGACGAGCCATCCCGGGAACACGCCGCGCAGGTTCTGCAGCATGAAATGGTGGGTGTACTCGTGAAGCATCACGTCGTCGGCTTCGGAATCGCCGGGCACGTTCTCGGCGATGGCGAAGATTCCGTTGGTCGAGGACGAATAGAAGCCGGCGGTGCTCTCGGGGATGTCGGGCCATACGCGCGCCATGCTCGCGCGCCGGCGGACCAGATAGACATGCAGCTTCTGCGCAGGCACGCCGTTGGGGCTGAGGCCGTAGAAGACCCGCAGGATGGTGTCGAAGTCTTCCAGCTTGTTGGCGTAGGCCCTCAGCGTCGCCTCGTCGCCGTCGCTGTAGACGACGAACCGCGCGCTTTCGGCGCGCAGCCACTTGGCCTGGGCGGTCGCCGGCGCCAGCAGCAGCAGCCCCAGGGCAGCCGCCATGGCCATGCCCCACCGTCGAAATCCCGGCATCGCCGTCCCCCCTGGCGTACGCGCCTCAACCCTGAGGCACAGTCTAGGCGGCAAGTCGCGCGCGCGTAAAGAGCGCGCGGGCCGGGAATACGCCCCAGGGTCAGGCCGCGAGTCGGCGCCAGACCTGCCGGTCGGCTTCGACGGTCGTCAGGGTTCCGTGTTTCTGCCGCTCATAGAGTAGGCCCATCACCTCCAGGCCGATCTGGCAGTATCGCGACTGGACATGGTCGACCGGACAGCCGGCCGACGGCGCCACGAACAGGGCGGCGTTGACCTCCGGCGTCTTGGCCATGATCAGCGCGGCCAGCCGCTGGGCGCGCTCGACATCGCGGCGCTGCAACAGCGGGTCCTCGGAAAACAGTTCGGCCCCGAGGCGATCGATGAAGCCGTGGCTGAGCCGGGCGAAACGACGCGCCGCGACCGGCGGCGCGAGCTCGAGGGCGTCGAGGTTCAGCACGACGTCGTTCATGAGGAAAAGCATCGGGGAGCGCCGGAACAGGAAACAACGCCCCCGATATGGGCCGCCCTGGCTTTCAGTCCGGTGTAGAAAAGCGGTTAACGCCGCCGCTAACGCTGTTCCACCGGCTCGACGAGAAAATGCCGTCCCTGTGCGTCGTCGATCTCGACGATCCAGATGTCCGGGTCGATGCGCAGGGTGCGCTGGGCGTAGGCGTCGAGATCCGCCTCACTGTCGGACACCAGCGGCTGCATCCAGATCCGCTCGCCATCGCCCCGGGTCGCCTCGCTGTAGAGCCGGGCGCGACCGGCCCGGCGGTCGACGACCTTGACCAGCACCGCGCC
>DAORNX010000316.1:0-226 GCA_035441225.1 Caulobacter sp. | reverse complement strand
GGGCGCCGACCCAGATATCCGTGGAAAGAAGCAAGACCGTTCCCGCTAACCGAACCGCAACTCGCGGCGCCTAGGCTGCGCCAGCCTTTCGACAGCATACGGGAAAAGACCGACCCATGACGAGCCCGCGCCCGGAGGCCGCCCCGCGATGGCGGGGACTTCTGCTGGCGGCGGCCGTCTGCGCCGCTCCGGGCGCGGCCGTGGCCGGCGGAGCCCTGGACCTGTT
>DAORNX010000315.1:0-3674 GCA_035441225.1 Caulobacter sp. | reverse complement strand
CGCCTGGAGCTGCGTGGGGCGGCCGAACCGACCGTTCCCCCGCCGCCGGCCGCCACGCCCGCAGCCGGCGCGACGGTGGTCGAGGCCCACCCCCTGCCGGAAAGCTCGCCCTACGCCCTGCCAACGGAAGGCCACTGATGAGTGACCAGCCCGCTGTCCTGATTTCCGAGGCCGAGGTCGCCGAGCGGGTCGCCGCGGTGGCTCGCCGGATCGCGCCGCGCATCGACGACGAGACGGTCATGGTCTGCCTGCTGACCGGGGGCATCTGGTTCGCCGCGGACCTGACCCGCGCCCTGGCCCGGCTGGGCCGCAATGTACACTTCGACGCCCTGTGGCTGTCGTCCTATCGCGACGAGCGCCACAGCTATGGCCGCTGCGAGGTCCGCGCCGACCTGCAGCGCCCGGTGCTCGGCCGCAAGGCGCTGATCGTCGACGACGTGTTCGACACCGGCCTGTCGCTCAGCGAGGCCGCCCGCCTGGTCAAGGACGCCGGCGCGGCCGAGGTCCTGACCGCCGTCTTCGCCAGCAAGCCCTGGCCGACCGAACGCGCGCTCAAGGTCGACTTCATCGCCTGGGAAGCCCCGGCCCGGTTCCTCGTCGGCTACGGCATGGACGTCGCCGGCAGCATGCGCGGCCTGCCCTACATCGGGGCGATGGACTGAACAGCTAGCGGAGCCAGTTTTCGACCTTCAGGCCGGCAACCCGGGTGAAATCCCGTTCGTTGGCGGTAACCAGGATACAGCCCACGGCCAAGGCATGGGCTGCGATCAGACAATCGTGGCTGCCGACGGGCGTCCCCGACGCCTCCAGAGAGGCTCGCAATTCGCCATAGATTTCGTCAGCGGGACGATCAAAGGAAAGGATGGTCATGCGCTGGAGCATGCCTTCGACCGCTCTTGTCAGCCTCGGCGACCCTCGCCTTGCGGCGCCGTAGCGAAGCTCGGCGGCGACGATGATGCTGGAACCGATCTCGTCCTCATTCAGAAGGGCGACGCGTTGTCGAACCGCGCCGAGCGGGTTCCGAAGAAGGTCGGAGAGGATATTCGTGTCGAGGAGGTAGCGGATCAAAGATCCACGGGCCTCGGCGGCTGGTCCTCGCCGAAGTCGAAGTCATCCTCGATAGGCTCAAGGGTCGCAAGGAAGGCCATCAGCGATGTTCTGGCCACGGGCTCGATTATGAGCCGGTCGCCCTCCTTGCGGAGGACCGCTTCGTCGCCTGGCAGTTCCAGATCGCGCGGAATGCGCACGGCTTGGTTGCGGCCGTTGCGAAAGAGGCTGACGCGTCGCTGGGTATTCATGCCGTCTAGCTAGCATATGCCACGGCATATGTCATCTCGCCTCGCGCTTCACTCCTCCCACTGGAACACCTCCTCCACGCCGATCCCGAACACCCTCGAAATGCGGAACGCCGCCTCCAGCGAGGGCGAGTACTTGCCCTGTTCGATGGCGACGATGGTCTGGCGGGTCATGCCGATGGCGTCGGCCAGGGCCTGCTGGGTCATCTCGCCATGGTCGAAGCGCAGGCGGCGGATCTGGTTGCGGATGGGGGGCCGGGCGGCCATCTCAGACCCCCCGGCGATAGCCGACGACGACGCTGGCCGCGCGCAGGGTCTCGGCCACCACCATGGCCGCCAGGATGCCGTTGGCCATCACCAGCGGGCTCATGCCGTACAGCCAGAGCGACGCCACGGCCATCAGCAGCAGGTTCAGCATGTGGAAGCCGACCTGGGCGCCCTTCAGGTCGATCAACCGTTCCCGCTCGTCCATCGGGGTTTCAACGGTCTTGCCCGCGACGATAGCCATCACGATGGCCAGCACGATCTGGACGATCACCAGCAGCACCAGGGTGCCTATGAACATGCCGAAGGTGGTCACATGCAGCTTGCCGTCCTGGAAGTCGGGCCAGATCTTCCAGAAGTAGGCCCCCCAGATGAGCGGCGTGGCGATCAGCGAGATCCAGGCGCGGCGTTCGCGAAAGGACATGGCGGCAATCTCCCGGTGAGTGTCCTGTATGTTGGTCATTGTGTAAAAAATATCGGACAAATTGTCCAGTAAAACATTCATGCTGCGACGCCAGCGACCGGAACCCCCGGCGCGCAAAGGGATTCCTGCTTCAAACAGGAGCTTTCCCCATGTCCAAACGCGAACTGATCGATACCGGAACCGACAAGCGCTACGTGCGCCGCGACGAGCATGGCCGGTTCAAGGAGTCCGACGACGTCGGCAAGTCGCTGGCCGCCGATGTGCGCCAGAAGGCCAGGACCACGACCAGACCCGGCCAGGGCGACCGCGGCGACCAGAAGCGTCACTGACGCCACGTCACACTTGTCGCCGCCCCGCACGGCCTGACAGGCTGCTCCCGACGCCCGGGCAACGGGCGCGGAGGAGACGGCCATGGCCTATGAGGCGATCACCACCGACCTCGCGGACGGCGTTCTGACGATCACCCTGAACCGCCCCGACGCGCTCAACGCCTATACGGCGCGGATGGGCGCCGAACTGGCCGACGCCTTCGTCGAGGCTGACGCGGACGATGCGGTGCGGGTGGTCATCGTCACCGGCGCGGGGCGGGGCTTCTGCGCCGGAGCGGACATGTCGGCGGGGGCGGACGCCTTCGGCGGCGATGGCGCGAAGCTGTTCGGCGAGGGCCGGCCCCGCACGGGCGCGCCGAAAGGCGGCTTCGTCGAGGCGATCTACAACTGCCGCAAGCCGTCGATCGCGGCGATCAACGGCGGGGCGGTCGGGGTGGGCATCACCATGACCCTGCCGATGGACATCCGCATCGCCTCGACGAAGGCGAAGATCGGCTTCGTCTTCGCGCGGCGGGGCCTGGCCCCCGAAGCCGGGGCCGCCTCCTTCCTGCCGCGCATCGTCGGCCTGCCGCAGGCCCTGCGCTGGTGCTACTCGGGCAAGGTGTTCGGCCCGGACGAGGCGCTGGCCGGCGGCCTGGTCAGCGAGGTGGTCGAGCCCGAAGCCCTGCTCGACCGCGCCCGCGAGATCGCCCGCGAGATCGTCGAGGAGACATCGGCCATCTCGATTGCGGTCACCCGCGCCCTGTTCCAGCGCTTCGCCGAGGAGCCCGATCCGCTCAAGGTGCTAGCCGTCGACGGCCCGCTGGCCATGGCCATGGGCGCGTCCGCCGATGTGCGCGAGGGCGTCTCGGCCTTTCTGGAGAAGCGCAAGCCGGCCTTTCCGGGCAAGGTGTCGGAGGACATGCCCGCGCCATATCCGTGGTGGGAGGGGTAGGGAGTAGGGAGTAGCGAGTAGCTGGAGGGTGGGCGCGGCGTCGGCGGCGTGAGCCGGCCGAACTCCTCCCTACTCCCTACTCCCCACTCCCTCAGTTCCGCTCCCCGGCCGTCTTCGCCCGCACGGCCTTGAACTCCGAGCCCTCGTTCCAGTCCGGCCAGGCGCGGTTGTTGGCCAGCTCGCCGCCGGCGTACAGCAGCAGGTCGACGTCGGCCGCGGCCCCCCGCAGGTCCCAGGCCGGGCTCCAGTTGTCGCAGGGCTGGTGGTAGCAGCGGGTGGTGTAGTCGGTGACCCAGCGGTCGCCGGCCTCGCGGCCGCCCTCGACCAGGTCCGGCCCGCCGCCGATGCCCATCAGCAGCAGCACCGGCACGCCGCGCTTGGCGACGCTGAAGTGGTCGGCGCGGAAGAACAGCGCCCGTTCGGGATGG
>DAORNX010000314.1:0-3674 GCA_035441225.1 Caulobacter sp. | reverse complement strand
CCGGCCTTGACCAGGCGCACGTAGAGATCGCCGTCCGGATCGCGCTCGACCACGTCGGCGACGCCGACCGGGGGCAGGGCGCCGGCCTCGGCGAAGCCCTTGCGGCCGCGCTTGCCCAGGGCGCCTTCGTCTTCCAGCTTGCGCAGCATGTCGCGCAGGGCCCGGCGGCCCTCGCCCTTGAGCCCGAAGGCGCGGGCGATGTCGCCCTTGTCCTGTTCCCCGGCGGTGCGCAGGTATTTGATCAGGGTGTCACGGTCCGGCAGGCCGGGCGGCGGCCTCGGCGTTCGGGGTTTGCTGTTGTCGGTCCTGGTAGGGGGTTTTTTGGCCATGTGGCTTTCGAATATCACAATGCGGCGGACGCTGCCGGACTGTTCCGACGAGCATCAACGCCTGAGTCTGTTGGGGAGGCGACGGCGGTTCGCGGTTGGGCGCGAAAGCGGCGGCGAGGGCCCTTGTCGCAAGGGCATGGCCGCTGGTCCGTCGAAGGGCTCGGCGTGAGCCCGGTGGCGTGGATATGGGGGCTGTCGCGCGGAAAACCAGATCCTGGCCGCGAGGGCACGGCTTCGGGGACACGCAGTGACGCGCATGTCCCCGACAGGATCTAGTCCGCCGACGCCTTGGCCTTCGCGGCCGGCTTCTTCTTCGCCGGCGCCTTCTTCCTGGCCTTCACCGTCTTGGCCGTCAGTGGATCAGGCTTCTTCGGTGCGACCGCCTTCCTGACCGCAGCCTTCTTCACCGGCTTCTTGCCGCCGCCCTTGGCGACCCGTTCGGCCAGCAGGGTCACGGCCTCCTCAAGCGTGATCTCGGTCGGCTCCTTGCCGCGCGGGACGTTGGCGTTGGTCGAGCCGTGCTTGATGTACGGACCGAAGCGGCCGTTGAGGATCTTGATCGCCTGGCCGTCCTCGGGGTGAGCGCCCAGCTCCTTGAGCGCCGCGGCCGTGGCCCGTCCGCCCTTGCCGCCGGCGCGCTTCTCGGCGAGCACCGCCACGGCGCGGTTGAGGCCGACGTCGAACACCTCGTCGGCGCTCTCGAGGTTGGCGTAGGCGCCATCGTGCAGCACGAACGGGCCGTAGCGGCCGATGCCGGCGACGATCGGCTTGCCGTCCTCAGGATGCAGCCCGACCTCGCGCGGCAGCTCCAGCAGCCGCAGCGCCTTGTCGATGTCCATTGCCGCCGGCGGCCAGCCCTTTGGCAGGCTGGAGCGTTTGGGCTTGTCGCCCTCGGCCGGCGTCTCCTCGACGTAGTGGCCGAAGCGACCGTTCTTCAGCCAGACGGCCATGCCGGTCTTCGGATTGATCCCCAGTTCCCGGTCGCCCTCTGCCGCGTCGCCCTCGCCGTCCGGCTGCGCGATCGGGCGGGTGAAGCGGCATTCGGGATAGTTGGAGCAGCCGATGAAGGCGCCGAACTTGCCGGTCTTCAGGCTCAGCTGGCCGACGCCGCAGGTCGGGCACAGGCGCGGATCGGAGCCGTCGGCCTTGGCCGGGAAGATATGCGGGCCGAGGGCCAGGTTCAGCGCGTCCAGCACGTTGGTCACGCGCAGCTCGGCGATCTCGCCGACGGCCGCGTGGAAGTCCTGCCAGAAGTCGCGGAGGAACTGCTTCCAGTCGAGCTTGCCGTCGCTGACGAGGTCGAGCTTCTCCTCCAGCGCCGCCGTGAAATCATATTCCACGTAGCGCTTGAAGAACTCCTCGAGGAAGGCCGTGACCAGCCGGCCCTTGTCCTCGGGAATGAAGCGGTTCTTGTCCATCCGCACATAGGCGCGGTCGCGCAGCACAGTCAGGATCGAGGCGTAGGTCGAGGGCCGGCCGATGCCCAGCTCCTCCATCCGCTTGACGAGGCTGGCTTCGGAGAAGCGCGGCGGCGGCTCGGTGAAATGCTGGTCGGCGCGGGCGGCGATGACCCGGGCCTCGGCGCCCTCGGTGATCACCGGCAGCTTGCCGGCGTAGTCGGCGTCCTCGCCGGCGGTGTCGGCGGACTTGCTGGAGTCCGGGTCGTCCCGGCCTTCCTCGTAGACGGCGAGGTAGCCGGGGAACTGCACGACCTGGCCGGTCGCGCGCAGGGCGGTCTTGCCGTCGCTGCCTTCCAGCTCGACGGCCGTGCGCTCGATGCGCGCCGCCTCCATCTGCGAGGCGATCATCCGCTTCCAGATCAGCTCATAGAGCCGGCCCATGTCGCTCTCGAGCTTCAGCTTGCCCGGGTTGCGCTCCAGCGAGGTGGGGCGGATCGCCTCGTGGGCCTCCTGGGTGTTCTTGGCCTTGGTCTTGTAGAAGCGGGCCGTCTCGGGGACGTAGTCCTTGCCGTAAAGGCCGGCGATGACCCGGCGGGCTTCGTCGAGCGCTTCGGGCGCCGATTGCACGCCGTCCGTCCGCATGTAGGTGATCAGGCCGGTGGTCTCGCCGCCGATGTCCACGCCCTCGTACAGCTTCTGCGCCGCCTGCATGGTCCGCTGGGCCGAGAAGCCGAGCTTGCGCGAGGCTTCCTGCTGCAGGGTCGAGGTGGTGAACGGCGGCGGCGGCGTGCGCCGGGCCGGCTTCTTCTCGACCGAGGCGACCCTGAAGCTGCAGGCCTGCACGGCCGCGCGGGCGGCGCTGGCCGAGGCCTCGTTGGCCAGGTCGAACTTGGAGAGCTTCCTGCCCTCGTGCTTGACCAGCCGGGCGAGGAACGGGTCGGACCCGGCCGAGACATCGGCCTCGACGGTCCAGTATTCCTGGGTCCGGAAACGCTCGATCTCAAGCTCGCGGTCGACGATCAGCCGCAGGGCGACCGACTGCACCCGGCCGGCCGAGCGCGAGCCCGGCAGCTTGCGCCACAGCACGGGCGAGAGGGTGAAGCCGACCAGATAGTCGAGGGCGCGGCGGGCCAGGTAGGCCTCGACCAGCTCCATGTCGATCTCGCGCGGGTTGGCGATGGCCTCCAGCACGGCGGTCTTGGTGATGGCGTTGAAGGTGGCCCGGCGGACGGCGACGTCCTTGAGCGCCTTCTTCTTGCTGAGCACCTCGAGCAGGTGCCAGCTGATCGCCTCACCCTCGCGGTCGGGGTCGGTGGCGAGGAACAGGGTGTCGGCGCCCTTCACGGCGTCGGCGATGTCGGAGAGGCGCTTGGCCGACTTGGCGTCGACCTCCCAGCTCATCGCGAAGTCGTCGTCGGGCTTCACCGAACCGTCCTTCGACGGCAGGTCCCTGACGTGGCCGTACGAGGCGAGAACCTTGTAGTCCGAGCCGAGGTACTTGTTGATGGTCTTGGCCTTGGCCGGGCTCTCGACGACGACGACGTGCATGAAGTCTCTGGGACAGGTGAGGGAGGGGTCGCCCTTCGAGCGAGGGCGGAAAGTGGGGGCGGGGCGGGGGCAATGTCAACGCAGGGCGTGGAAGTCAAAGGAATCCTGGCCCCGCGGGCCCGATCTCGCCGCCTGCCGGTCATACTCCCGGCATAGTCGGGGCGGAGGGTGCGACCGTTCGCGGATCGCCGGGCCGGGTTCCGCGATCGCCCGTTCGGCGTCATACGCCGCCGCCCCCAGCGCGGAAGGTCAGCATGTCAGCACCGTCTCGCCCGCCTGGTCCGGACAACCCCTATGCGCCGCCCACGGCCTGGGGCCGCCGGGTCGGAACCCCGTTCCGGGTCGGTGTCGGTCCCGGCTCGGCGCGCGGCCTGGCGGGCGGTTCGCCGACGCCCCT
>DAORNX010000313.1:0-3688 GCA_035441225.1 Caulobacter sp. | reverse complement strand
TCACACCCGCCGGGCGATGATCGCCCTGGCCGCCGCCCTGGCCGGCTGAACCGCGACGTTGAGCATCGCCCGCGCCGGCCGGGCGCGAAAGCTCCCGCCGCGCCCCCATCTATAAAATATGCATTGTTGCATTTAATCTGGCGCCGTAGATATCGCGCATGGCGCGAGAACCGGTCATCCGCAAGGGCGTTCCCAAGGGCGACAAGCGCCAGCGAACGCGCAGGACGCTGGTCGCCGCCGCGGCGGAGGTGATCGCGGAACGAGGCTTCGACCGCACCTCGATCGAGGCCGTCTGTCGCCGGGCCGGCCTGTCGCGCGGCTCGTTCTACGGCAACTTCGCCAGTCGGGAAGACCTGTTCCTGGCCGTCATGGACAGCCAGTGGACGCCGATCGAGGCTGACTTCCGGCCGGGCCCGCCGCTTCGGGAGCAGATGCGCATCCTCGGCGAGGCCGTGGCCGCCGCGTCCCGGGCGCGCCTGCCCATGGCGGCCGGCGCCGCGGCCTTCCAGCTTTACAATCTGACCCATGACCACATGCGCCGCCGGCTCACCGAGCGAAACGCCGAGACCTACCGGGCGATGGCCGAGGGCTTCGCCCGCATCGCCCCGCCGGGCTCCCTGCCGATGCCGACCGACCGCTTCGCCCGGGTGGTCGACGGCTTGATCACCGGCCTGGTGTTCACCCGATTCCAGACGCCGGACCTGATCAGCGACGAGGATATCGTCGCGGCCTTCGAGGCCCTGGCCGGTCCGGCGCCGACCCCGGGGCCCTGGCCGATGAACCGGCCGATCACGCGAGGCTGACGTCCCATGGCCGGTCAGACCCTCACGCTGCGCGATACGGTGGTGTTCCTCGTCGCCGGGGACGGCCCGCTCGTCGTCGGCGACCGGGAGACCTCGGATCTGGTCGGCGAGGCTTTGGGGGCCGGCGCGACGATGATCGCGATTCCCCTTCCCCGGCTCGGGCCCGACTTCCTGCGCCTGAGCACCCGCGTGGCCGGGGAGCTGTTGCAGAAACTGATCAACTACCGCTTCCAGGTGGCGATTCTCGGGGACATCGCGGAGGCGGTGGCCGCCAGCGACGCCCTGCGCGACTTCGTGCGCGAGTCGAACCGGGGCCGCATGGTCTGGTTCCTGCCCGACCTCGCCGCCCTCGAGGCGAAGCTGGCGATGAACGGGAGATGACCCGCGCCGTTCAGGTGAGGCTCAAACGGGCTCACCCATAAGGGCTCCAACGCCGGCCGCCACGGGATCGCCTCGAGGTCCGGCCGTCCAGGAGACGAGCCATGAAGAAGATTCTCACCGCCGCGATCGCCCTGTCGGTCCTGGCCTCGGCCGGCGCCGCCAGCGCCCAGTCCTACCGGGGCCGTCCGGCCGGCTATCAGCAGGGCTACGACGCCCCCCGGGGCGATCGCCGCGACGAACGGCGCGATGAACGCCGTGACGACCGGGGCGACCGCCGGGACGAGCGCCGGGACGACCGCTATGATCGGCGCTACGAGAACCGCTACGAGCGCCGCGCCGAGCGCCGCTACAACGCCGGCCGCTACCACGCGCCGCGCGGCTACCAGGCCCGCCACTGGCGCCAGGGCGAACACCTGCCGCCGCAGTATCGCGGCCAGGCCTATCGCGTCGACTATCGCTACTACCGCCTTCCCCCGCCCCCGCGCGGCTACCAGTACACGCGGGTCAATGACGACGTCGTCCTGACGGCCATCGCCACCGGCCTGATCGCCTCGGTCGTGTTCAACATGTTCCAGTAGGCCCTTCCCCCCGAAGGCCGACCGGACGGCGCCCCCGGAGAACGATCTCCGGGGGCGCCTTTCGTTGGGGAGACGGATGCAGTTCCGGGACACGACACATCCGGCGTGTGACCCACGCCGCAATTGTCCAGCCTTTCGCAGATGCGCGTGTTGCTCGCCCCTGGCGTCCGCGGGTCCTACCGCCCCTCAACCAGCTTGCCGATCGCGTCGAGGTAGGCGGTGAACGCCTTTCGGCCGGCGTCGGTAAGGCTCAGGGTGGTCAGGGGCTTGCGGTCGACGAAGGTCTTGGCGACCGCCACGTAGCCGGCGTCCTCGAGCTTTCGCAGGTGGGCCGAGAGGTTGCCGTCGGTGGCCTGCAGGCGGGTCTTGAGCGTGTTGAAGTCGGCCGAGCCGGCGCCCGAAAGAAAGGCCATGATTCCCAGGCGGATACGGCCGTGGATGACCTCGTCGATCCGGTCGATGTCGAACCCGTCGGTCATGACAAGGGCTTTCTCAAATCGTGTCCGAGGGTTCCTGCCGCATCAGCACATAGCCCGGCAGCGCCATCAGCAGCAGCAGGGCGGCCGAATAGACCAGATAGACGACCGGATCGATCGCCAGCCAGGCGACCAGCAGGGCTCCGGCATAGGATCCGATCGCCGTCATCCAGATCCAGCGCTTCCTGGACATCGCCGCCGCCACGCTCCAGCCCATACCGTAGAGGCCCAGGATCAGCGGCGGGAAGATCAGGGTCGGGATGTAGCTGTGGGTCCGCGCCGACAGGATGGCGATGGCCAGACTGATGACGAAGATACTCCAGCCCATCGACGCCCAGGCCGCGCTCGCGGCCCGGTTTCCGGGCGACTGCGCTCCCGGCCGGTTGTCGCCGCCCCGGCGCAGCCACAGCAGCAGCCCGAGGAACACCAGCAACGCCGCCGGCCAGACCAGGCCGACCGTCGCCTTCGGCAGATTCACCAGGCCCGACATCACCGACCAGTGAATCGCCCCGGCGACCGCGAAGGTCACGCCCGCGGCGACCAGGATCGCCCCGCCCAGCAGCGGCGCGGAACTGCCCTCCTGCGCCAGGGCGCGCATGAAGGCGATGTCGTCCTTCAGGGTCTGGATCTTCTCTTCGGTCATCACAGCCTCTCCCGGCCTATCGTCGGTGATTCCGTAGATGGCGCCTGCACTTTGCAAGGTAAAGTGCTTTTTCATGGACTGCCGGTAAGGCAGGCGCGTCCGATGCCCGAAACGGGGACCGCCATGACCGACCTGCCCATCCTGCACCACTTCGACAGCTCGCCCTTCTCCGAGAAGGTCCGGCTGATGTTCGGCCTCAAGGGCCTGGCCTGGAAGTCGGTGACCATTCCCAACATGATGCCCAAGCCCGACTACACGCCGCTGACCGGCGGCTACCGGCGCACGCCCTCGCTGCAGGTCGGGGCGGACGTCTATTGCGACACCCAGATCATCCTGGCCGAGATCGAGCGTCGCTGGCCGGAGCCTCGCGCCGTGCGGGGCGGGCTCGACTGGGCCATCAACCTGTGGGCCGACCGGCCATTCTTCCAGGCCACGGTGCCGATCATCTTCGGCGCCCTGGGCGAGCGCACGCCGGAGGCGTTCCTGAAGGACCGCGAACAGCTGTCGGGACGGCCGTTCGACGTCAAGGCGATGAAGGCCGCCATGGGCCCGATGTCGCAGCAGTGGCGCGGCCAGGCCGCCTGGATCGAGGACCAGCTGGCCGGGTCCGCCTCGGGCTGGTTGGCCGGCGACGGCCCCGGCCTGGCCGACATCGCCGCCTGGATGAACGTCTGGTTCCTCGGCGGCGCCCTGCCCGACACCCTGAAGGCCCTTACCGTGGGCATGCCGCGGCTCGCCGGCTGGAGCGGCCGGGTGGCGGCCCTGGGTCACGGCCGGCCGGAGCCCATGACCGGGTCCGAGGCGCTG
>DAORNX010000312.1:2284-3705 GCA_035441225.1 Caulobacter sp. | reverse complement strand
CACCTGGCGCGCGGCGTTGCGACCGCTTGCGCCGCCGACGCCGCCGCCCGGGTGCGGCCGGACATCCGGGCGGTGCGTTCCGTGGCGTGACCCCTTCCGCCGCCCCGCCCCGCCCTTCATGATGGCCGAAACATCATGACAAGCCGGGAGGGCGGAGCTTGCTGGAAGGCCTGAGAGTCGTCGAACTGTCGACCTATATCGCCGCGCCGGGGGCCGCCGGGATCATGGCCGACTGGGGCGCCGACGTGATCAAGATCGAGCCGCCGGCCGGCGACCCGATGCGCCGCTTCTTCGACGGGATGGCCGGCGAGGAGCACGGCAACCCGGTGTTCGAGCTCGACAACCGCGGCAAGCGCGGCGTGGTGCTCGACATCTCCACGCCCCAGGGTCGCGAGGCCGCCCTGCGCCTGACCGCCACGGCCGACATCTTCCTGACCAATGTCCGCCCCGGGGCGCTCAAGCGGGCCGGGCTCGACTTCGACTCCCTGCACGCCGCCCATCCGGCGCTGATCTACTGCAGCCTGACCGGCTATGGCCTGCAGGGCGCCGACGCTGATCGGGCGGGCATGGACGTGGCGGCCTTCTGGTCGCGCGCGGGCGTTGGCGCGATCACCGCGCCCAAAGGGGTCGATCCCTTCCCCCTGCGCACGGCCCAGGGCGACCACATCACCTCGCTGTCCACCGTCGCGGCGATCCTGGCGGCCGTGCACGAGCGCGGCCGGACGGGGGTGGGCCGGTTGGTCGAGACCTCGCTGCTGCGCACCGGCGTCTATTCGATCGGCTCGGACATGGCGATCCAGCTGCGCTTCGGCAAACTGGCCTCGACCCGGCCGCGCAAGCAGGCCGTGCAGCCGCTGGCCAACTTCTTCAAGACGTCGGACGGTCGCTGGATCTGCCTGCTGGTGCGGACCGGCGGCACGGACTGGCCGCAGATCGCCGCCGCGGTCGGCCGGCCCGACCTGGTGGAAAACCCGCTGTTCGCAACCAGCCGCCTGCGCCGGGAAAACGCCGCCGACCTGGTCGACATTCTCGACGCGGCCTTCGGGGCCCAGACCTATGACCAGGTCGCCGGCCGGCTGGACGAGTTCGACATCACCTGGGCCCCCTACCAGACCCCCGGCGAGCTGACGCGCGACCCGCAGGCCGAGGCGGCCGGCTGCTTCGTCAACACGCCGGACGGCAAGGGCGGCAGCTTCCGCTCGCCGGCGTCGCCCGCCCGCTTTTCCGGCTATGACGACACGCCGCGGTCGGGCCCGCCGGCGCTGGGCCAGCACACGGACGCCGTGCTGGCGGAACTGGGCTACTCGGCCGACGAGATCGCCGCCCTGCGGGCCGGCAAGGCCGTGGCCTAGCGGTCCTTGCTGGCGTCCGAGAGGACCCGCAGCATCTCGGCCGTCAGCTGCGACGAGCCCAGGCTGCGG
>DAORNX010000312.1:0-2115 GCA_035441225.1 Caulobacter sp. | reverse complement strand
GTACACCTCCGCCACCGTCAGGGCCCGGCCGTCACGATAGAAGACCGGGCGATTGGCGGCCGCGGCGTCGGGGAACAGGGCCGCGGCGCTGGCCCCGGGACTGGCGCGGGTCGCCGTGATCAGCCGCGCCGATCCCTGGGGGCCGAGGAAGTGGGCTGCATAGAGCTCGCCGGCCGTCGGCTGGCGGCCGATCCGCCCGGCCAGGTAGGCGGCGTGGTCGGTGGCCAGCTCGCCGGCCATCAGCGAGGCGGCGTGCGGGTCGAAGCGCAGGTTCATCACCGCCTTGCGGGCGTCATCGCCGCTGACCCGGTAGCGGCCGTCGGCGCCCAGCGAAATCAGGTCGGCGTAGCGGGCGTAACCGTATTTGGCGCCGTGCTTCTTCAGCGTCGACAGCCAGGTCTGCTCGACGAACTGGAACAGGCCGGCGGCGGACGAGGTCGGCGCCTTGGCCGAAGGATTGTAGCCGCTCTCGCGGCTGGCGGTGCGCATCAGGAACGAGAAATCGACGCCCGTCGCCTGCGACGCGCGCTGAATGGCCGCTTCAACGACTCCACGGATTCCCTGCACCGCCATGGGGCGAGTCCTGAACCGTCATGGTTAATCGGCGATTAACCATGACGTCCGCCGCCCCCCCGCGCCGCTGGCCCACAAAAACGAACGTTCGTTGATTTTACGCGGCCGGACCGGAATTTCATTGCCGGTTCAGCCGATCAGGATGACGCTACGTCAACCACAACAAGACCCAGGGAGGTCGCCATGGTCGCTCAACAGCTTCTCCCCCTTCCCGCCGGATCAGGGCGCAGGCGGCGCCTGTCGACCGGGACCGCGGTCGCGGTCGGCCTGTCCGTCGCCGTCCATGCCGGGATCGCCGCCTATCTGGCCCTGGCCGCCTTCGACGTCATCCAGACCCCCTTCGATCCGGCGCCGGACATCACCGGCGGATTCATCGAGGTCCAGCCCGACCGGCCCAAGCCGCTCGCCGACCCGGTCAAGCCGGTCGAGAGCCAGCCGCAGACGGCGATCAACATCCACGATCCGGCCGATGCGGTCCCCGCGGGCGTCGAGACCCTGGCCGCCGAGCCGTCGTCGGGCGCCGAGACCGCCGTGGGGCCGATGACGACGCTCGATCCGGGCCCGATCACCATCACCCCCGAGGCCGTCGACGTGCCGGTCACCCCGATGGTCAGCCACCCCGAATGGGTCCGCAAGCCGACCGCCGCCCAGATGGAACGGGTATTCCCCGACCGCGCCATCCGCCTGGGCGTGCCGGGCAAGGCGACCCTGGCCTGCATCGTGGCGGCCAACGGCTCGGTCGGCGGCTGCCAGGTGGTGTCTGAAGACCCGTCCGACTTCGGCTTCGGCAAGGCGGCCCTGCGGCTGCAGCCTTACTTCCGGATGAAGCCGCAGACGGTCGGCGGCAAGCCGGTCGACGGCGCGGTGGTCAAGATCCCCGTCCGGTTCGACCTGCCGGCGTAACGAAAACGGGGACATGTACTTCAGTACGTTCCCCTGCCGCTTCAACTGACGGGGACACGTACCGAAGGCGGTACGTGTCCCCGGCTCAGTAACTCTTCGGCAGCCCCAGCACCCTTTCAGCGACGAAGTTGAGGATCATCTCGCGGCTGACAGGAGCGATGCGGGCGATCATGGCTTCGCGGAAGTAGCGCTCGACGTCGTATTCCTTCGCATAGCCCATGCCGCCGTGGGCCAGCACCGCCGCCTCGCAGGCGCGGAAGCCCGCCTCGGCGCCGAGATACTTGCCGGCGTTGGCCTCGGCCCCGCAGTCGCGGCCGGCGTCGTAGAGGGCGGCTGCCTTGAAGGCCATCAGGTTGGCGGCCTCCAGTTCGGCCCAGCTCTTGGCCAGCGGATGCTGAACGCCCTGGTTCTGACCGATCGGCCGGCCGAACACGACGCGCTCCTTCGCGTAGGTCGCGGCCCTGGCCAGGGCCGCGCGGCCCAGGCCCACGGCCTCGACGCCAAACAGCACCCGCTCGGGGTTGAGGCCGCTGATCAGGTACTGGAAGCCCTTGCCCTCCTCGCCGATCAGGTCCTCGGCGGGAACCTGCAGGTCCTCGATGAAGAGCATGTTACATTCGACGGCCTTGCGGCCCATCT
>DAORNX010000311.1:0-3710 GCA_035441225.1 Caulobacter sp. | reverse complement strand
GGGCCGACGGCCACGCGGTGGTGCTGAACACGGCCGCCCTGAAACTGGCGGGTATCACCCGCGACACCCCCGACCCGGCGGGCGGCCGGATCGAGCGCGACGCCGCCGGCGAGGCCACCGGCATGCTGATCGACAACGCCATGGGCCTGATCGCCCCGAAGCTGCCGCCGCTGTCGTTCGCCCTGCGCAAGGAGGCCCTGGCCCGGGGCACGGCGCTCTACGCCGCCCGGGGCTGGACCCACGGGGTCAACATGTCGACCGAGGCGGACGACCTGAAGGCGCTCGAGGCGCTGGCCGCGGAGGGTCGCCTGCCGATCCGCGTCGATGTGTTCATGACGCCCGAGGACGCCGGCGAGGTGCTGCGGCGCGGCCCCTACCAGGACGCCACCGGCCTGGTCCGGGTGCGCGGGGTGAAGCTCTATATGGACGGCGCGCTCGGCTCGCGTGGCGCGGCGTTGCTCAAGCCCTACGCCGACCGGCCCGACACGTCCGGCCTGTTGATCGCCGAACATGACGCGACCCTGGCGATCCTGAAGCAGGCGCTGAAGGTCCGCGCCCAGGTCGCCATCCACGCCATCGGCGACCGCGGCAACCGGCTGGCGCTGGACTGGATCGCCGAGGCCTTCGCCAGTGACCCGGCGGCCGCCGCCGAGGTGCGGCTGAAGGCGCCCTGGCGCATCGAGCACGCGCAGATTCTCGACCCGGCGGACATTCCCCGCTTCGCCGCCATCGAGGTGGTCGCCTCGATGCAGCCCTCGCACGCCATCGGCGACCTCTATTTCGCCCCGGCCCGGCTCGGCCCCGACCGGCTGGCCGGAGCCTATGCCTGGAACAGCCTGTACAACGCCGGGGCCCTGCTGGTGGGCGGCTCCGACGCGCCCGTCGAAGTCGGCGACCCGCGCATCGAATTCTATGCGGCGGTGGCCCGCAAGGACCTGCAGGGCCGGTCGGGCCCGGGGTGGAACCCTGGCGAGGCGCTGAGCCGCGACCGGGCGCTGCTGATGCTCTCGTCGGCCGGAAACGCGGCGACCGATCTCTGGATCGGCCCGCCCTTCGCGCCGGGCGCGCCGGCCGACATCACCGTCCTTTCGCGGGACATCATGACCGTGCCGGAGGCGGACATCCTCAAGGTGACGCCGGTTCTGACCATCGTCGGCGGCAGGATCGTCCACGACGGGCGATAGGATCGCCTCCAGCCGCGGCCTTCGCGTCCGGCGGATCAGGGCCTATCCTGCCGGTCTCCCGGATCGCACGCGCAAGGAGCTGTTCCGATGACCGGCGACACATTCTACCACGAAGGCCATCGCGCCCTGCAGGACGCCTTCGACAGCCGACGCATGGCCGACCGGCTCGACGTGGTCAGGCGGACCGAATTCAGCGACGACGACCGGGCGTTCATTGAGGGCGCGGTCTATTTCTTCCTCGCCACGGCGGACGCCGCCGGCGCGCCCGACTGCTCGTTCAAGGGCGGACCGGCGGGCTTCGT
The DNA here is from genome assembly GCA_035441225.1 of Caulobacter sp. Lineage (GTDB taxonomy): Bacteria > Pseudomonadota > Alphaproteobacteria > Caulobacterales > Caulobacteraceae > Caulobacter. The sequence goes on along the minus strand of DAORNX010000311.1, from coordinate 2,224 downwards.
GCGGGTCACCGGCCCCTCGGAGCTGGCCTTCCCGGACTACGACGGCAACGGCATGTTCAAGAGCCTCGGCAACGTGGTCGTCAATCCGAACGTCGGCCTGCTGTTCATCGCCCTGCACGGGGCGCCCAAACGGCTGCGGGTGAACGGAACGGCGCGGATCGACCGGAACGATCCGCTGCTGGCCAGCACGGTCGGCGCCCAGATGATCGTGCGCGTCGAGGCCAGGGCCATCTTCCCCAACTGCCCGCGCTACATTCCCACGCTCGAACTGGCCGGGATGTCGCCCTACACCCCCGCGCCGGGCGTGGAGCCGGTCGAGCCCGCCTGGAAAGGCTTCGACGTGTTCAGGGATCACGTCCATCCGAGGCAGCCGACGTTCAAGGGCCAGGGCGTAGGGAGTAGGGAGTAGGGAGTAGCAGGGGTTTGGGCGCGGTGCGACCTGCGGGCAAGATCGACTACTCCCTACTCCCTACTCCCTACTCCCTACTCCCTACTCCCTGCTCCTCCCCTCCCCCCGGCCCTTGCCGCCCGCCCTCGACTCCCCCACCTTTCTCTCATGAGTGACCGTTCCACTGGCCAGGCGGCGCACCGGCTCGTGGCGGTGCTCGGCCCCACCAACACCGGCAAGACCCACCTCGCCGTCGAGCGGATGCTGGGCCACCACAGCGGCATGATCGGCCTGCCGCTGCGGTTGCTGGCGCGCGAGATCTATGACCGCGTGGTGCGGCTGAAGGGGCCACGCGAGGTCGCGCTGATCACGGGCGAGGAGAAGATCGTCCCGCCGCGGCCGCAGTATTTCGTCTGCACCGTCGAGGCCATGCCGCTGGGCCGCGAGGTCGACTTCCTGGCGGTCGACGAGATCCAGCTGTGCGCCGATCCCGAGCGCGGCCATGTGTTCACCCACCGCCTGCTGCACGCGCGCGGCAAGTCCGAGACCATGCTGCTGGGCGCCGGGACCATGGCGCCGCTGGTCCGGCGGCTGTTGCCCGGCGTCGAGATCGTCGAGCGGGAGCGGTTCTCGCAACTGCGCTACACGGGACCCAAGAAGCTGACGCGCCTGCCGCGCCGCAGCGCCGTGGTCGCGTTCAGCGCCGACAACGTCTACGCCATCGCCGAGCTGATCCGCCGCCAGCGCGGCGGCGCGGCGGTGGTCATGGGCAGTCTCAGTCCCCGCACCCGCAATGCCCAGGTGGCGCTGTACCAGTCGGGCGAGGTCGACTTCCTGGTGGCCACCGACGCCATCGGCATGGGGCTGAACATGGACGTCGACCATGTCGCGTTCGCGGGCCTGCGCAAGTTCGACGGGCGGAAGACCCGCTGGCTGCATCCGCAGGAGGTCGGGCAGATCGCCGGCCGCGCCGGCCGGCACGTCAAGGACGGCACGTTCGGCGTGACCGGCGAGGCCGGGGAGATGGACGAGGATCTCATCGCCGCCGTCGAGGAGCACACCTTCCAGCCGGTCGCCGGGGCGCAGTGGCGCAACCACCGCCTCGACTTCGCCAACCTGCCGTCGCTGATCCGTTCGCTGGACGCCACGCCAAACCGCGAGGGGTTGGCCCTGTCGGCGGAGGCCCTCGACGAACAGGCGCTCAAGCGGCTGGCTGAGGACGCCGACGTCGTCCACCGGGTGCGCGACCGGGTGGCGCTGGAGCGGCTGTGGGAGGTCTGCCAGACGCCCGACTTCCGCAAGCAGACCAGCGACGAGCACCTGCGGCTGATCCGCACCCTGTTCGACAACCTGACCACCGGCCGCCGGCGCATGCCCGAGGACTGGATGGCCGGCCAGTTCCGCGGCCTCGACCGCACCGATGGCGAGATCGACACCCTGGCCACGCGGCTGGCGGGGGTGCGCACCCTGGCCTATGTCGCCAACCGGCCCAACTGGCTGGCCGATCCGGCCCACTGGCAGGGCGTCACGCGCGGGCTTGAGGACCGGCTGTCCGACGCCCTGCACGAGAAGCTGATGGCCCGGTTCATCGACCGGCGGACCAGCGTGCTGATGCGCCAGCTCGGCGACCGGGCGGAGATGCTCGCGGGCGTCGCCGAGGATGGCACGGTGACCGTCGAGGGTCATGTCGTCGGACGGCTGACCGGCCTGGCCTTCGAGGCGCCCAGGGCCGGCAGCTCGCTCGAGGAGAAGGCCCTGCGCGGCGCGGCCCAGCGGGCCGTGGGGCCGGAGGTCGCGCGCCGGCTGGGCATTGGCCGCTCCACGCTCTATCGCAAA
>DAORNX010000310.1:344-3718 GCA_035441225.1 Caulobacter sp. | reverse complement strand
CGCGGCCCTGCGCTGGCTCGACCGCGCCGCCCAGCGCCGGGCCTGGCTGATCCTCTACACCCACGACGTCGCCCCCACGCCCTCGGCCTGGGGCTGCACGCCCGAGGCCCTCGGCCACCTGGCCGACGCCGCCAGGGCGGGCGGCTTTGATATCGTCACCGCCGCGGAAGGGGCGCGCCGCCTGGGGCTGTAGGGGGCGTTGGTGCGTGGTTCGACACGCGCTCTTCGAGCGCTGCTCACCATGACGTAGAGCCAATGCACGTCATCCTGAGCAGCCCACGCAGTGGGCGTGTCGAAGGACGCACGGCCCGGATGGCAGTCGCTGTCAGTAGCCAGCGGCCCCCGAACGCCCTTTAGTCGGCGAACGCATCCGCTTGAGACCGTCCATGCGCGAAACTGCCCAGAGACCGAAATCCTCCGGTGTTCAGGCCCAGGGCTGCTGCGCCTGCGGCGCCGTGCGGTTCGAGATCGATGTGCCGGCTGTCTGGGCCTGGCATGACCATGGCGAGGCGAGCCGGCGGATCATGGGCGGCGCCTATGCGACCTGGGTCGGCAGCTGGCGCAGCCGGTTCCGCTGGTTGGCGGGCGAGAACCAGCTGACCCGGTACGAGGATGCCCAGGCCCGGACGACGCGCAGCTTCTGCGGACGCTGCGGAACGCCGGTGCTCTATGAGCGCGCCGGGTCGCCAAGGATGGTCAACATCCCGCGCGGGCTGTTCGCCGGCCGCACGGGCCGCGAGCCGCGCTACCATATGAATCTGGGCGAGCGGGCGGACTGGACCTGGGCCGGTGAACCGCTGGGCCCGCTGAAGGGCTATCCGGGCGTGATGGTCCAACGCGCGCGTCGCCGGCCCCGGAGCCTGACGCCGGACGATATCCTGTAGCCGGAGATGACCTATCTCTAACGTGACGGCCGCCGCCGCGCCGTGCAGATTGTCCGGGGCCGCCGGCGGCTCGGGGGACTCGGGGGACTTTTCATGACGACGATGTTCGAGCGCATGGGCGTGCCGATCGAGCTGGGCGACCGGCGCTTCCTGCATCCCGGACCGCTGCGCTGGCTGCGGGCCACGGCCTGGATGATCGGACTGTTCTTGCTCGTGGCGCTGGCAGGTTACCTGCCGCTGGGGCTGATGGAACGGTTCGTCGGCAAGGGCGAACCGGGCGAGCTGCTGATCAACGTGGTGGCGGCCCTGCTCGCCCTGGCGATCTATGTGCTGATGGTCTGGCTGGCCGAAGGACGACGGGCGAGTGAACTGGCCCCTCGCCCCGCCATCGGCGGCGTGCTGGCGGGCTTCGCGATCGGCATGGCGGTCTTCGGCGCGGCGATGATCGTGCTGATCGGGAGCGGCCTCTACCAGATCGCCTGGCTCGGCCCCGCCCCGGCCTGGACCGGCGCGGCCCTGTCGGTGCAGTCCGGCGTGATCGAGGAGATCATGGCCCGCGCCGTGATCCTGCGCCTGACCTGGCGGGCCTTCGGACCCTGGGTGGCCTTCATCTTCTCCGCCGGCCTTTTCGGCGCCCTGCATCTGGGCAATGACAACGCCTCGGCCTGGGCGGCCCTGTGCATCGCGGTCGAGGCCGGGATCCTGCTGGGCGCCTTCTACGCCCTGACCGGCCGGCTGTGGGTGTCGATCGGCCTGCACGCCGGCTGGAACTTCACCCAGGGCTACCTGTTCGGCGCCGCCGTGTCGGGCACAGACTTCGGTGGCGCGATGGCCCGCAGCACGGCGCGGGATGGCCTGCCCCTGTGGCTGACCGGCGGTCCGTTCGGGCCCGAGGCCTCCCTGCCGGCCCTGGTGATCTGTTCGGCCGCGGGGGTCCTGACCCTCGCCGCCGCCTGGAAGGCCGGTCGCTTCGCCCGGACGGCGCCCGTGGCTAGTCCCGACCCCGCCAGGCCAGCTTGACGGCCAGGGCGACGAAGATCGACCAGCGCAGATCGTTGTACGTCACCGCCACGCTCTCGGTCAGGGTCAGCAGCGAGTAGATGACCAGATAGGGCAAGGCCAGGTAGGCCGCCGGCCGGCTGAACACCGAGGCGATCGCCGCCGCCATGGTCTGCAGATAGAACAGGATCCAGGCCAGCAGCCCGCCGTAGCCCAGGCCCAGCCACTGCTCCAGCCAGGCGTTGTGGGCGTGGCTCGGCTTGAACCCGGCCTCCCTGGTGATCCAGGCCAACGGCCCCCAGCCGCTCTTGTCGTCCCATACCGCGGCGTAGCCGTAGCCCGTCCACGGCCGGAGCTCCGCCTGGCGCAGGGCCGCCGCCCAGATCTTGGTGCGGCCGGTCAGGGTCGCGTCCTTGCCGAGCAGCTGCAGGAACACATCCGAGGCCAGCAGCAGGAATCCGGCCAGCAGCAGGGCGCCGAGCACGGCGGCCCAGGTGGCGGCCACGCCGGAGACCGGACCGCGCCGGGCGAACCAGACGAACCCGACCGTCCCCGCCCCGAGGATCAGCGACACCAGCGAGGTCTTCGAGGTCGACAGCAGCACCAGGGCGAGGGCCAGACCGGCGAAGCTCCACCAAAGCACCCGCCGGCGGGGGTTGAGCAGGGCCGCGGCGGCGAAGATGCCGAAGGCCATGGCCATGTCGCCGCCGAGCGCGTTCTTCTCCGTCCACAGGCCGCGCCAGGCGCCGGGGAACAGCTCGGTCATGATCCCCTTGTGCGGCGGCAGGATCGCCCAGGCGAACGAGCCGATCACCAGCAGGGCGTTGGCCACCGCCAGAACCTCGGCCATCCCGGCCCAGCGAAACCGCGTCGCCAGCACCACCCCGCCCAGGGTGGTGGCGTAGACGGCGATGATCCGGCGCACGGTCTGGTCGGGCGCGATCGACCAGAGGGTCGACAGGGCGACGATCAGCAGCAGCAGCAGCAGGAACGGCTGGCGGATCATCGCCGCCACGGTCGCCCCGGGGACCATCGCCAGCAGACCGATGCCGGCCGCGTAGGCGGGGAAATAGACGTTGCGGATGGCGCCGGAACTGCCGGCGTCGATCTTCGCCCCGAAGATCGGCACGATCCAGCCCTGGCTGTAGATCAGCACCAGAAACACGGCCAGGCCGAACGCCAGCCAGTCCCACAGGTCGGTCCGCCGCGCCTCGGGCGCCGGCCACGCCGGGGCCTGGACGGTCACGGCAGGAAGGCCCGCAGGAATCCCGGCGCCTCGACCTGGGCCCGGTTGAAGAACACCCCCGAGACCCGCCCGCCGGCGGCCGCCAGGCCATCGCGCAGGCGGGCCGGAGCCTGGACGTCAGGCTGGTCGGCGGCGACCACCAGCACGGTCTGGTCCATGAACGGGGCCACGGTGAGGGCCGCCTGCGACCGGTCGGCCGACGGACAGTCGACAACCACCAGATCGGCGTGCCGCTTCAGCGCGTT
>DAORNX010000310.1:0-327 GCA_035441225.1 Caulobacter sp. | reverse complement strand
GTCGGCGCTGGGCAGGACATGGACCGTCTGGCTGCCGCGCAGGACATCGGCCCGAAAGCGCGTCACCCACCAGCGGTGCCGGCCGACCGCGTGGGCGACGAGAAAGCGCGAATCCGGCGCCGCCGACCGATCCGGCATCAGCGTCGGCGGCTGGACCGTGAAGAAGGTCGCCCCGTCCGCGGGAGTGGCCGAAACAGCCTTGCCCAGCGGGCCGTAGATCTCCGGCGATGCGACGAGCGCCGCGTGCTGGGGCGAGGTGAACAGGTCCAGGTCGACCAGCCAGACCGTGCGGCCGGCGCGCGCCGCGGCGAAGGCCGCGAAGGCCCG
>DAORNX010000309.1:0-3718 GCA_035441225.1 Caulobacter sp. | reverse complement strand
CGCCCGCGCCCGCCAGGCCGCCTCCGTCGCCGGCGCCATGCGGTAGGAATCCAGAACCACGAGGTCGGTCGCGGCGTCCTCGTCGACCAGCGGCATGTCCGGCGCATAGCGGGCGAGGATGTCGGCGGCCTCGGGTGTGCGGACGAAGGCGCAGGCCGCGCCCCTCGCCGCCAGCGCCCCGGCCAGGGTCAGGCAGCGCATCACATGTCCGCCGCCCACGCCCGGGCCGGCGTCGCAAACGAACAGGATGCGGGGCTGGGTCATCGGCGGCCGGTCCAGGTGAGTCGCGGCAGCTTAAGCCATATCGGACTTCCACTGGCGAACGCAGGGCGATGGCCCCATATCGTCCTCAAAGCGAACGCACTTGGGGGGCGTCCATGACCATCGAGAGGAAATCCGTCGTCGTCACCGGCGTCTCCACGGGCATCGGCTGGGGCGCGACCAGGGTGCTCATCGACAAGGGCTTCCATGTCTTCGGCAGTGTCCGCAAGGCGGCCGACGGCGAGCGGCTGGAAGCCGAGTGCGGCGACGCCTTCACGCCGCTGCTGTTCGATGTCGTCGACGAAGCCGCCGTCCGCGCCGCCGCGCGTCAGGTCGAGGCGGCGCTCGGCGGCAGGACCCTTGCGGGCCTGGTCAACAACGCCGGCATCGCCGTCGCCGGCCCGCTGCTGCACCTGCCGGTCGAGGAGTTCCGCAAGCAGATGGAGGTCAATGTCACCGGCATCGTCACCGTGACCCAGGCCTTCGCCCCGCTGCTCGGCGCCGAAAGCCCCGCCCGCAAGGACCCCGGCCGGATCGTCAACATCTCCTCGGTGGCCGGTCGCACCGGCAACCCGTTCATGGCTCCCTATTCGGCCTCGAAGTTCGCCGTCGAAGGCCTGTCAGAGGCGCTGCGCCGCGAGCTGCTGCCGTTCGGCGTCGATGTGGTCGTCATCGCCCCCGGCGCCGTGGCCACGCCGATCTGGAGCAAGGCCGAGGAACAGGACATCACCCCCTACGCCAATACGGTCTACGCCGACGCGTTGAAGCGGCTTCAGGCCTATATGCTCGGCCTCGGGGCCAAGGGGCTGCCACCCCAGCGCATCGGCGAGGCGATCCACACCGCCCTGACCACGCCCCGGCCGAAGGTCCGCTACACCCTCTCGCCGGATCCCTTCCAGGTGTTCATGTCCGAGCGGGTGCTGTCCAAGCGCGGTCTCGACAGGATCGTCGGCAAGCGGCTGGGGCTGATGCCGCAAACCTAGCTGACCATCGACCAGTCCAGCGGTTCGCCGAACGCCAGGTCGCGGCTGGCCGTCCGCCCCAGCACCCTGTCCAGATCCGCCGGCGGCAGACCGTTGCCCGGCCGCACGGACCGCACGTTGGCCCGGGTCAGCGGCTCGCCGGCCCTGACCGGCGCGGTGACGTACAGCGACCGGCGGAACTGGCGGTTGGCCTTCTCCGAGCCCAGCACGTCGTAGTGGGCCTGGCCCAGCGCCGCCCAGGCGTCGCGGCAGTCGCGCACCAGGGCGGTGAACTCGGCGGGCTCGAGGCTGAAGGCCGCGTCCGGCCCGCCGTCGGACCGGGCCAGGGTGAAATGTTTTTCGATCACGCAGGCGCCCAGGGCCACCGCCGCCACGGCCGTGGCCGTTCCGGGGGTGTGATCCGACAGGCCGACCGCCACGCCCAGCCGAGCGGCCATGTCGGGGATTGTCCGCACGTTGGCGTCCTCGAAGGTCGCCGGGTAGCTGGAGACGCAGTGGAGCATGACCACCCCCGCGGCTCCGCCGGCCAGGGCCGCGTCGCGGGCCGCCTCCATCTCGGCCAGGTTGGCCATGCCGGTGGAGATGATCAGCGGCTTGCCGCGCGCCGCCGCGTAGCGGATCAGCGGCAGGTCGACAGCCTCGAAGCTGGCGATCTTGTAGGCCGGCGCGTCCAGTCCGGCGAGCAGGTCGACGGCCGTCTCGTCGAACGGGCTGGAGAACAGCGTCACCCCCCGCTCGGCCGCCCGCGCGAACAGCGCCGCGTGCCACTCATACGGCGTCTGCGCCTCGCGATAGAGGGCGTGCAGGGTCTGGCCGTCCCACAGCCCGCCATGGATGACGAACTCCGGCCGGTCGACGTCGAGGGTGATGGTGTCGGCGGTGTAGGTCTGGATCTTGATCGCGTCGCAGCCGGTCGCGGCCGCCGCGTCGATCATCGTCAGCGCCCGCTCGAGGCTGCCGTTGTGATTGCCCGACAGCTCGCAGATGACATAGGGCGGATGGCCGGGGCCGATCCTGCGGCCGGCGATGGCGATTTCCGGGACTGGCGGCATGGCGGGGCTCGGACGGACTGAGTCGGCGCCATCCTAGACCCGTTCGCGAGCGTCAGTCGCCGCCGCCGTCGCCGCCGCCGTCTCCGCCGCCGTCAGAGCCGCCGTCGTGGTGATCGCGGTCATGTCCGCCGCCGTCGCCACTCCACCCTTCTGCGCCTGACCCGGCGCCGTCGCCCTTGCCCCGCCCTGCCTTCGCCGACATCGCCAGGCCCAGGGCGACGCCGATGGCGACCCCGAGGCCGATGCCCAGGGCGACGTTGTGCAGCGCCACGCCAAGGCCGGCGCCGATCGCCACGCCCAGGGCGACACCCACCCCGATCCTGCTGTTGCCGGCCATTTCGTCGCCTCTCGCCCGCGGCCATCGCGCCGGGACGGAATCATCCCTAAATTGGAGCCCATGTCGACCTCCGCCCCCCGCACCACCCGCTGCCTGATCATCGGTTCCGGCCCCGCCGGCTGGACCGCCGCCATCTATGCAGCCCGCGCACTGCTCAAGCCGGTGCTGATCCAGGGCATCCAGCCCGGCGGCCAGCTGACCATCACCACCGACGTGGAGAACTATCCGGGCTTCGCCGACGTCATCCAGGGCCCCTGGCTGATGGAGCAGATGGAGGCCCAGGCGCGCCACGTCGGGACCGAGATCGTCAACGACATCGTCATCGAGGCCGACCTGTCGCAACGGCCGTTCCGCATCCGCACCGACAGCGGCCAGGACTGGCTGGCCGAGACGCTGATCATCGCCACTGGCGCCCAGGCCAAGTGGCTGGGCCTCGACAGCGAGGCCAGGTTCCAGGGCTTCGGGGTCAGCGCCTGCGCCACCTGCGACGGCTTCTTCTATCGCGGCAAGGAGGTCATCGTCGTGGGCGGCGGAAACACCGCCGTGGAGGAGGCCCTGTTCCTGACCAGCTTCGCCAGCAAGGTCACCGTGGTCCACCGCAAGGCCGAGTTCCGCGCCGAGAAGATCCTGCAGGAGCGGCTGTTCGCCAACCCGAAGATCGAGATCATCTGGGACCACGCCATCGACGAGGTGCTCGGCGAGACCGATCCGATGGGCGTGACGGGCGTGCGGCTGAAGAACGTGAAGACCGGCGAGACGCAGACCGTCAAGGCCGACGGGGTGTTCATCGCCATCGGCCATGCCCCCTCGTCGGAGCTGTTCAGGGACCAGCTCGAGACCCACGCCGGCGGCTATCTGTCGGTCAAACCGGGGACCACCTCGACGGCCATTCCGGGGGTCTACGCCGCCGGCGACGTGACAGACGACATCTACCGCCAGGCCGTGACCGCGGCCGGCATGGGCTGCATGGCCGCGCTGGAGGCCGCGCGCTTCCTGGCCGAGCAGGACCACGCCGCGGCCCAACAGCCGGTCGGCCAGGGGGAGGCGGCCAGGATCGGCGCATGGTGATCCGCCCGGCCGCGCCG
>DAORNX010000308.1:0-3720 GCA_035441225.1 Caulobacter sp. | reverse complement strand
GCGCCGTGGACGGCGCGATCCCGGGCCCGGGCGTCGGCGGTGTCGATCGCCTGGTCGAAGAACAGCCGCGCGGCCTGGACCGGCTGCTGCAGATCGTGGGAAGCGGCGGCGAGGAACCGGGCGATGGCGTCGCGCTGGTCGGCGACCTCCGACAGCGCGGCGTTCAGCGCCTGGCCGGCGCGTTCGGCCTCCAGCTTGGCCATGATCGCCTCGGCGACGGCGCGGTGGATCACCCGCCTCATGGCCAGGAGGCTGACGGCGAACACCAGCAGGAAGACGCCGAGCGCCGTGCTGTAGGGCGCCGGATGGGTCATCACGAACGCGACCAGCGACCCGAGCACCATCAGGGTCGCCAGGACCGAAACCCGGGTGGCGCGGTTCTCGGCGATCATCTGGATCGGGATGTACCAGACGTACATCACCAGCATGAGGGCGAACAATTCCGGCCCGGCGACGGGAAGAAACAGCCAGACACTGACGGCGATCAGCAGGTTGGCGGCGATGGCCACGCCCTTGAACAACGGAATCCAGATCCGCAGGATTTCCCGTTCGCCGGGGTCGCGCGTCATGGCCATCGCCATGGCTCCGCACCAGACGAGCAGGACCAGGGCGAATGCGCCGGACCACAGACCAAGGACGGGCGGGCTCACCGCGTCGGCGAAGGTCACCGAGAGGTAGGCGACCACCGAGGCCAGCAGCAGGACGCCGATCCAGGCCGTCACCCGCCCGGCCCGCAGCTCGTCGATGAGCGCCGACGGGTCGATCCTGTTGCCTGCGACCGGCATTGTTACGCTTCGCCTGAACTACAGGTTCACCCAAACGGTTCGGCCAGCCGGCCGATGCCGCCGCCAAATCCCTACAGTAGTTTCGACCTCTAGCAAGCGCCGGTTTTCACCGGCCGCAGCAGCAACCTGGCCCGGTCGCGCCGCGCCGACCGCGCCCGGATTAGTCGAGTGGCGGCAGGAGGGGAGCAATGCGAAAGTTCATTCTCATGGCGGGCGCCGCCACGGCCCTGGTCGGGGCGCCGGCGATGGCCCAGGACGGGGGAGCCTACGTCAGTGTTTCGGCGGGCCTCGCCTCGGTGAAGGACACGGAGCTCCGCTATTATGACGCCGGCGGGACCTTCGGCGGCGTCGGCGCGACCGATTCCGTGCAGACCTCGGTGGAGATGAAGAACGCGGCGGCCTTCGCGGGAACCGCCGGCTATGACTTCGGGGTCGTGCGCGCGGAGCTGGAGATCGGCTACAATCGCAACGAACTGGAAGCCATCACGGTCAAGTCGGTCAACGGCGCGCCGGTGACCCTGACCCCGGCGGACGTCGCCGACGTCTGCCTCTATCTGGACATCGGCGGCTGCACCGCCACCGGCAACCGCATCGCCTTCAGCGACGGCGGGCGCATGCGCCAGCTGAGCGCCATGGCCAACCTGTGGTTCGACATCCCGGTCAGCGACCGGGTGACGCCGTATGTCGGCGGTGGCGCGGGCCTCCTGGGCTTTGAGGCCGATGGCGAAGGCGACGCCACCTTCGCCTGGCAACTGGGGGCCGGGGTGGCCTTCCAGGCCAGCCCGAACCTCGCGATCACGGCCGACTACCGCTACCGGTCGGCGGATGGCAAGGACATCGCCTACGATTCGGTCTCGGGCTTCGAGATCGGCCGGATGAAAACCAGCATTCTTTCGGCCGGGCTTCGCTACAGCTTCTGACCGTCCGGCCGCGCGGGCCCCCGCCCGCGCGGCCGATCCATCCTACCCACCGCGCTTCATCGTCTCGCGGGCGATGACGATCTGCTGCACCTGGCTGGTGCCCTCGTAGATGCGGAAGATGCGCACGTCGCGGTACAGGCGCTCGATGCCGTAGTCAGCGACATAGCCGGCGCCGCCGAAGATCTGCACCGCCTTGTCGGCGACCCGGCCGACCATCTCCGAGGCGAAGTACTTGGCGGCCGCCGCTTCCAGGACGATGGTTTCGCCACGATCGCGCTTGCGCGCGCCCTCCATGACCAGGGCGCGGGCGGCCATGGCCTCGGTCTTCATGTCGGCGATCATCCCCTGGATCAGCTGGAACTGGGCCAGGGCCTGGCCAAACTGCTTGCGCTCGCCGGCGTAGGCGACACTGTCGGCGATGAGGCGCTCGGCCACCCCCACGCAGAGGGCGGCGATGTGCAGGCGACCCTTGTCGAGCACCTGCATGGCCACCTTGAAGCCCTCGCCCTCGCCGCCCAGGCGGTTCCAGGCCGGAACGCGGACGTTGTCGAAGGTGATGTCGTGGATCTGGGCGCCGTGCTGGCCCATCTTCTTTTCCGGCTTGCCGACCGTGATGCCCGGCAGATCGCTGGGCACCAGGAAGGCCGAGACCCCGCCGCCGCCCTTCACGTCAGGATTGGTGCGGGCCATGACCGTGAACAGCCCGGCCTTGCCGGCGTTGGTGATGTAGCGCTTGGAGCCGTTCAGCACGTAGTCGGCGCCGTCGAACGTGGCGCGGGTCTGCACCGAGGCGCTGTCGGAGCCGGCTTCCGGCTCGGTCAGGGCGAAGGAGGTGACGATCTCGCCCGAGGCGATGCCGGGCAGCCATTTGGCCTTCTGCTCGTCGGTGCCGAACATCACCAGACCCTGGCTGCCGATGCCGACGTTGGTGCCGATCTCCGAGCGGAACGCCGGGCTGGTGCGGCCCAGCTCGAACACCACCAGGCACTCGTCTTCCATCGACAGGTCCAGGCCGCCGTATTCCTCGGGGATCGAGATGCCGAACAGGCCGAGGTCCGCCATCTCCCGGATGATGCTGGCGGGCACCTTGTCGTCCGCCGCCACCTGGGCCTCCAGCGGCCGCAGCCGCTCGGTCACGAACCGGCGCAGGGTGTCGATGAACTGGTCCCGGGTCTCGGCGTCGAGGGCCATGCGATGCTTCCCTTATGCGTCCTGTTTCCAGATGCAGTAAGGGAGGGGACATGTGCCCGCAAGGGTACGTGTCCCCCACCCGAGCGACACGAGCAGGGGACACGTACCTTCGGTACATGTCCCCGCCGCCTACCCCGTGTTCCTCAACCCTGCCGCAATGCCGGCGACGGTCAACTGGATGGCCAGCCGCAGCTGGTCGTCACCCGCCCCCGCCCGGCGGCGCGACAGCAACTCCAGCTGCAGGTAGTTCAGCGGATCAACCGCCTGGGCGGCCAGCTCGACGGATTCCTGCAGATCGGGCCGGTCGTCCAGCAGCCGGGTTCCTCCGCGGACGGCCACGGCGATCTCGACGGCGCGGTCATGCTCGGCCCGGATCGTGTCCATGATGGTCCGCGCCGCCGTCTGGTCCTCGGCCAGGCCGGCGTAGCGGGCGGCGATGGCCATGTCGCTCTGGGCCAGGGCCAGCTCCATGTTCGACAGCAGGGTGGCGAAGACGTCGAACTCGCCGGCCAGCTCGGTCAGCTGGGGCACGGCCAGGCCGGCGCGCGCCACGCCGCCGGCGAAGCCGAACCAGCCGGGCAACATGAAGCGCGCCTGCGACCAGCTGAACACCCAGGGGATGGCCCGCAGGTCCTCGATCCGCCGGCTGGCGGTGCGCGAGGCCGGGCGGCTGCCGATGTTCAGCTGGACGATCTCGCCGATCGGGGTGGCCGACCAGAAGAAGTCGGTGAACCCCGGGGTCTCGTAGACCAGGCCGCGATAGGCGGCGAACGAGCCGGCGGCCAGGGCGTCCATCGCCGCCCGCGCGGCCTCCGGCGGGGCCG
>DAORNX010000307.1:0-3725 GCA_035441225.1 Caulobacter sp. | reverse complement strand
CCGGCCCCGCTCCGGGCCCGCCGGCCAGCTCCACTGCCGCGGCGTTCTCCGCCCAGCGGCCCGTCGTGATCGGCGCGTCCGGATCGTCCGGGACGCGGGCGCCTGCGCCGCTGAACGCATCGCCGATGCGGGCGTCCGCCATCAGGGAGTCCGAGGTCAGTCCATCGGTGGCCGCGCTCATGCTGGTGGCCGCGCCGAGGCCAGCGGCCCCCAGGGCCGTCACCGCGAACACTGCTGTGGCCGTTCTAGCGCGCATCAAGCGCTGCCCCCGTTTGACCTGCAAACCAAAGGTTAACGAGGAAAGCGCGACTGGCAACCCCGCTCGCGGGGCGGGCGAGGGGCGGCGCCCCTGTCAGGCGGTGGAATCATTGCCCGTTTCAGGCCGGACGCCGGTGATCAAGATCACGTCAGGAGGCAGGACGGGACTTTGGCTTGCGCGGCGGCGGCGGTGCAACGCACGCCTTGTCGGGCTTCTGGCCGTGCTGGGGCAGGGCGTCGGTCTTCGGCGGGGTGAAAGTCGCCCACGGGTTCTGCTGTTGAAATCCGCTGGTCATGGAACGCAGGCCTCACACTTGCCCGATCGGGGCTCAGGCCGCGACGGCGGCCGTCTCGGACGAAACCATCACGCCGACCGTCAGTTCCGCCCGGCCGGGATCGCCGAGGATCGCGCCGCTCACGGGGGCCGCCTCCCTGGGGGTGCGGGCGACGGCGATGCGGATCAGGTCGGCCGATTCCGCCAGGCCGTTGGTCGGGTCGAACTCGGTCCAGCCCAGGTCCGGCAGGAACACATCGACCCAGGCGTGGGTCGCTCCCGCGCCGCGCCGGGCGCCGCCCCCGTTGACATAGCCGCTGACGAAACGGGCCGCGAAACCGAGGCGGCGCAACGCCTCGATCATCAGCCAGGCGAAGTCGCGGCAGGCTCCGCTCCGCAGCCGCAGGGTCTGGCCGGGCGTTTGCACCCCCGCGACCTGCCTCTCGCGGTACTCAAAGCCCTGGTGAATGGCGCCGGTCATCCGCATCAGCAGGTCGAGCGCCGGCTCGCCCGGCGCGCCCGTCAGGGACCTCAGCCACTCCTGCAGGGCGCCGCCGTCCGCCTCGGTCGCCGGAGCGATGAAGGGGGCCAATACGGTGCGGTCCTCAAGCCCGTAGGCGACCGGCATGCCGGTCCCGGGGTCGTCGGGCGAAAGCGGGGCGGGAAAGCGCTCTGTCACCAGCCGGCTGACGATGATGAGGGACCGGGCTTCGCCGCCGGGCTCGAACAGGCAGACGCAATTGCCCAGGGCGTCATAGACCCAGCGGGTCTCGCCGGGCGGCGACAGCGACAGCCGGGCCTCGATCACCCGAAGGGCGTGGCTGTCTCGTGGACGCAACAACAGCCTGTGCTGGCTGAACCGGACGGGCCGCTCGTAGCTGTAGCGGGTCTCGTGGTGGATCGTCAGGCGGGTCATGCGGGCTTGGAACCCCGGCGCCCGGGCCGAGGTTCCAATGCCGAAGGGCTGAACGGTCAGGGCAGGGGGTGGACGTAGACCTCGTTCCAGCCGATGCGGTCGCCGTCGAATTCGACCAGGTCGAAGCCGCGCATGCGGGTCGGGCCGTCCGGGCCGTTGATCGTACAGTACCAGCGGCCGCAGAAGCCGCCGGCGATGGCCCAAACGGTTTCCGGCTCGTAGGTCATCGGCGGTGTGGCCGCGAACAGGCCGGTCAGATAGCCGCGCAGGGCGTCATGACCGACAATTCCGGCGGCCGTCTGCGGGTCCTTGTAGGTGCAGTCCGGCGCGTAGAAGCCGATCAGGGCCTCGACGTCCTTGGCCGTCCAGGCGGCCAGCCAGCGGCGGTTGAAGTCTTCGATGTCCATCAGGCTTGCTCCAGCACGCGGTCGCGGTGTTCGGGGGTGAAGACCTCGGGCGGCAGGGTCTCGGGCCCGGCCATGATCGCGAAGCCGTGCATGCCGAGCGAGGGGTCAGCCAGGCTGCGCTCGAAATGCCGGCGGCGGCGGGCCTTGGCCTCCGGCCCGAACTCGGCGTCGAGGTTCGAGGTGATGGCCGCGCAGAAGCGCAGGCGGCGCATCCGCTCGGCCCGCTCGGCGCCGTAGTCGGCAAAGGCGGCCGGCGACCAGTCGCCGCCGCCGGTCAGCACCTCGTGCACCGTGCGGGCGTCGCGGTAGGTGATCGACTGTCCCAGGCCGACGATCGGGTCGTTCCAGCCCGCGGCGTCGCCGATCAGCACCACGCCCTCGGCGAACGGCTGGTCGGTCCAGGTGTCGTTGTTGAAGAAGCTCAGCACCGGCCCGGCCGGCGCTCCCGCCAGAAGCGTCTGGTTGACCGGACTGCAGGCGACGTTGAAGGCGTCGAGGAACTGGCGCGGCCCCTCCGGGCCGGCGAAGCGGCGCTTCTGCTCCAGGGCGTAGCTACCGTAGAGCCGCACCTTGCCGCCGCCCTGCGGGAAGGCGAGGAAGCCGAAGTCGCCCTCCGTGCCGATGGCCTGCAGATCGTCTGGCCAGTCTGGGGCCTGGTCGACCAGCATGCCGGCGAACCAGTGGTGCGGACGGTCCTGGTTCAACGTGATGCCGCAGGCCTCGCGCACGGGCGAGGCGCGGCCGTCGGCCCCGACGATCAGCCGGCAGCGCACCGTGTGCTCGACGTCATCGAGCAGATAGGTCACCGCCGGCTCGGCGCCGGGCGTGATCGCGGTGACCATCGCGCCGCGCAACGTGGTCGCGCCGCGGCGGGTCGCCTCGTCGAACAGGGTCTGGCAGTGGTGCGGGTTGCCCAGGGTGAGCGGGCCGGGGATGTCGGCGGCGAACATCCCCAGCGGCAGGGTGGCGGCCTCGGCCTCCTGCGGCGTGCGGCTCTCGTCGTAGGTCACATGGCGCGTGACATAGTGGCCGCCGGCGTCGCGCAGCACGTCGAGCAGGCCCATGCGGCGCACCTCGGCCACCCCCCAGGGCGCGATCCACTCGCCGCGCACCCGGTCTTCATAGACCTCGGTCTGTTCCAGCAGCAGCACGTCGCGGCCGGCTCCCGCAAGGCTGGCCGCCAGGGCGGATCCGCCGACGCCGCCGCCGACGATCACGACTTCGTGGAAGGGAGACATGTCAGGCTCCGTCGCTGAAACAGCCGGCCAGATGCCGGTGAAAGGCCCACAGGGCGGCCTCGAGATGGCTGAGCGGCCCGGGTTGGTAGAACCGGCTGGCGACGCCCTTCTGGACGCCGGCGCAGACCGGAATGTCCTCGCCGTGGACCGCCGCGACCTGTTCGCGGAAGGCCTCGACGATTTCGGGGACCGCCGCCAGTTCGGGCGCGACCAGCAGGTGGATCGTCAGGATGAAGCGCTCGGGCGCGATGTCCGACAGTTCGTACCAGACCCCGAAGGGCGCCTCGCCCTCGGTGAAGAACATCAGAGTCGCCGGGAAGATCGCCGCCACCACGAACGCGCCATGGTCGGGCGAGGCCGGCGGGTTCTCGAGGATGCTGAACAGGCTGCTGTCGCTCGTCGCCGAGGTGGTCAGACCCGGGTTGGTCTGCTGCAGGCTCGCCGCGTGCGGACCGATGTGGTGGTAGGACTCGATGAAGTTCTCGACCATCACCTTCCAGTTCCACGGGGACTCGAAGGTCAGGACGCCGGCGGTGACCAGCCGGCCCGGGTCGATGGCCGCCAGTCGCTCTGCCAGGGGGGCCAGCGCCGCGGCCAGCGGGGCGGCCCGCCCGTCCGGGTTGGCGAACAGC
>DAORNX010000306.1:0-3728 GCA_035441225.1 Caulobacter sp. | reverse complement strand
GGTGGCCTGGCTCCGGCTTCTGGGGTCATGCGGTCGACGGTCTCGCGAAATCGGCGTCGACAGCGAGCGCGATCGCGGCGCGCCGGTCAAGCCGGACACGGCCGCGGCCCCGGCGGATCCGGTCGTCCAGGCCGCCCGACTCGTTTGCGTTAGACCCAGAACGCCGTTTCAATCCAGGATGATCCATTCCACAGCAATTCGACTTGGCTCCAGCCGGCATTGAGCACGCGGTTTGAAGCCACCGCGATATTGCCCGTGGACTTAATGGTAATCGTCGTCGTGGTCGGATCGGCCATGCCGTTCATCACCGTCAGCCGCTGACCGACATAGCCATTTGTGATGTTCAGAAGGTCGTCGGTGGCGTCGCCCTCACCCAGTAGCTTTAGCACTCCGTCGCCGTAGGTGGTGGTAGCTCCGAAAGCTACGTAGGCTGATCTGAACTCGCCAGGCAGGAACGCAGCCGCGATGCTTGCGGGCGTGGTTGGGTTGCCGAACGGGCGCACGCCGCGGGGCGAAAATCCGCCGATGCGCAGGACCGAACCGCCGACGCCGCCAACGCCTCGCGCCGATGTCGCGCCGGCCTCGGCCGTTACCTTCAGGTGACCTGCGTCGTAGCCTGCCGAACTGCCAACGACATCAACGCCGGAACATCCATTGCCGATATTATAGACGTCGAGGAACCGGCTGCGAATGACGTCGGAACAATTGAGTATTTTCACGCCTTGGAAGTCATAGGCCTGATATCGACCATCAACTACCATCTCTCCGACACTCGTGAGCAGGACGGCGGGGTAGCCGCTAACTTGTCCGGCGTCGTCACTGACTATGTCGACGGTCCCCGTTGTGCCAGCCGAGGCATTCAGCGCGCTTCGGACAGGACTGCGCAAGATGCCGGTGATGGTCACATTTCCGCCGATGAGGCGGATGGCGTCCCGGTTGTCCCCAGTGTGAACCTCCGCCGTCGAGTGTGTCAGATCCATATCCAGAATGCGGGCGGAGATCATCATGGCCGGGTCGTCCACGCGGATGACGCCATTGGCGATGACCCCGCCTTGCCCGGTGCAGCCGCTGATCAGGATCGACTCGATTTCCTGGTCAATGAGGGGCGGTTCGTCGAAACCCGTCCGGTCTTGGATGAAGCGGATACAATGAGCCGCGTTGCTGTTGAGTTGACACCCCATAGCAATCCAACCGCTGATCGGCTGGTTATAGTTGGATCCGAAAGCCAGCGCGTCGTCTCCAGCCTGCACATGCGCGCCGATGATCGATCCATTGCGGCCGCCCATGACGTGGATTCCGTCTTCATAGACGTTGGCGCCGCCGATGATGTTCACCGAGCCGACACGGATGTCATTGCCGTGGAGCACGAGGCACCAGTCCCGGCCACCCCGCTCCAGTGTCACGCCGTCATCAATCACGAGCCGGTCGCAACCGTTGTAGTATGCGCAGCACATGCGCATTGACGGATCGCCGTCGGCCTCCTCGCGCGCGCAGACAGTCATGCCGATATAGAGGGAACCGCCCAGGCGGCAGCTATCCGCGTACTGTCCGTCTTCCACCACAAGGTAGTAGGGAGGCGCGGTAACCCGATAGGCGGCATAGTCGATCGCGTCCGTCGCCCTGATCGTCGCGCTCGCGTACTTGTTGCCGTTGGTTGATGTCCAGTTGCGCAGGATTTTCGCGCCGGGCCAGCCGTAGAGGCAGACGAAGTTCGGATGCAGAATTTGCGCGCATACCTTGTATTCAGCCGCCAGCAGATACAGCACGCCTCCGCCGTAGGTTGCGTTCGCTGCATAGAGCAGGCCGTCGTTGATCGCCGCGGCGTCGTCGGTCGAGCCGTCTCCAGCGGCGCCGAACTGGTAGGCGTTCGGCGCCTCTTCAACCAGGGCCCACCAGTTGTCGTCGGCGTCGGCTGAATAGGCAGAGGCCGGCAGGGCGGTCGGCTCGGTCGCCACCCTCTTGTAGAAGCCCGCCCCTTTCCCGACAGTCATGTATCCCGTCGTCCGGATCACGTCGTCGCCGGTTGGCACCGAGGTCGTGGGGAGTGCCGTAAACAGCCCAATGGTCATGTCGCTTCCGCCAAGGTGAGATTGGAAAACAGGGAACGCGAAATCGTCCAAGGCCAGTTGGCTGCATCGGTGGATTGATGATCGACCCGCCCACGGCTCTACGCTCCAACCGATCCTGGGGGAGCACCACAAGTTGGCCTGTCGCCTGGCGCCCGCAAATCGACAGCCTACGGTCCCCATCACGAGAACACAATCTGTGCTTGAATTACCCTGCCGGAAGCACTCCTTCGCGAGCCTTGCGAATTGCGCGCCGAGCCCGGTTCTCCGGCATCCATGTCCCGGGTCCCAAGACCAGCGCCCCGTGAGCGTTTGGATGACATAACGAAATGGAAATCCGCCCGGCGTCGCAGAGACCGGCGTATTCACACAAGATTCAATTTATACGCGCAGGACCGAGAACATATTGCCAACCGGAACAAACCGTGATCATAGTTCGTCCGTCGCCCGACGCGGGCCGGCAGAATCGTGAAATAAGGACGGCTCCCATGAACCAGGCGGCTTTGAGACTCGTGACACGCGACGAAGGTGACAAGCAGCGCGCGCTCGAGGCGGCGCTGGCGCAGATCGACCGGGCTTTCGGCAAGGGCTCGGTCATGCGGCTGGGTTCCAAGAGCAAGATCGAGGTCGAGGCCGTGCCGACCGGCTCGCTCGGGCTGGATATCGCCCTGGGCATCGGCGGCCTGCCCAAGGGGCGGGTGGTCGAGATCTACGGGCCGGAAAGCTCGGGCAAGACGACCCTGGCCCTGCATGTGGTGGCCGAGGTGCAGAAGGCCGGCGGCACGGCCGCCTTCGTCGACGCCGAACATGCGCTCGACCCGCAGTACGCCCGCAAGCTGGGGGTCAATCTCGACGACCTGCTGGTGTCGCAGCCGGACACCGGCGAGCAGGCGCTGGAGATCACCGACACCCTCGTGCGCTCGAACGCCGTCGACGTGATCGTCGTCGACTCGGTGGCGGCCCTCACGCCGCGCGCCGAGATCGAGGGCGAGATGGGCGACAGCCTGCCGGGCCTGCAGGCGCGGCTGATGAGCCAGGCGCTGCGCAAGCTGACCGCCTCCATCTCCAAGGCCGGCACCCTGGTCATCTTCATCAACCAGATCCGCATGAAGATCGGCGTGATGTACGGCAGCCCGGAGACGACCACGGGCGGCAACGCGCTGAAATTCTACGCCTCGGTGCGGCTCGACATCCGCCGCACGGGTTCGGTCAAGGTCCGCGACGAGATCGTCGGCAACAATGTCCGGGTCAAGGTGGTCAAGAACAAGGTCGCCCCGCCGTTCCGCGAGGTCGAGTTCGACATCATGTACGGCGAGGGCATCTCCAAGCTGGGCGAGATCATCGACCTGGGCGTCAAGGCCGGGGTGATCGACAAGTCGGGCTCCTGGTTCTCGTTCGGTGACCAGCGCATCGGCCAGGGCCGCGACAACGTCCGCGAGTTCCTCAAGAAGAACCCCGACATCGCCCAGCAGATCGAGGACGCTGTGCGTGGCAAGTCCGAGATCATCGAGGAGGAGCTGCTTGTCGGCCCCTCCGAGGACGGCGACGAGGGCTGATCCGGCCCCGAGCGGTTCGCGGCGCGCCTCTCCGCGCCGGGCGTCTGCCCACCCGCCGCCCGCGTGGCCCCGCGGGGTCCGCCGCGATCGAAGGACGTCCGGCTCC
>DAORNX010000305.1:0-3732 GCA_035441225.1 Caulobacter sp. | reverse complement strand
GGTCACACCCCAGCGCCTCATCCAGTACTCGACGGCCTGGCGCTCGGAGAGGTCCAGCCGGTCCTTGTCGATGAAGCCACGCTTGTCCTTCAGGCCGGCCATGGGCGCTCCGCCGGGATTGATGGCCTTCGATAGCGCCAAATCGCGCCCGGCGACAGGGTGCGCGGTTCGACACCCGCCCGTCGAGTGTTGCCCTCCACGATGTGGGCAACGACACGTCATCCTGAGCAGGCCGCGACGCGGCCGTGTCGACGGACGCACGTTGGCGCGACGGCGCGGGAGGGCTAAACCGCCTCCATGACCCAACCCCTTCGCCGCCTGATCGACCTGCCCGGGGTCGCCGACCTGGAGACCCGGGCGCTGATGAAGCCGTCCCTCGCCGAGCCCGATGCGCGCGCCGACCTGCCCGAGATCGACGCCGTCTGCCGCGCGAACTTCGGCCTGACGCCCGACGAGGCCGATTCCGTGGCGCTGCCGGCCGACTGGGACGGCATCGATCGCAAGCCGCCGGCCCAGCAGGTGTTCGCCTTCGAGGACGCCGGCTGGGACGTGACCGACAAGCGCCGCCCGCTGCGCATGCTGGGCCACTACGCCCTGCCCCTGTGGCTGGCGATCCGCGGCGTGGCCGGCCAGCTGCCGTACGAGGCCCCGCCGGCCGAGGCGAGCGACCGCTGGGCCAGCGGCCTGGAGGCCGACGCCAGGGCCTACCGGAAACGTTAGCCGCGGGGACATGCACCGTCAGGCACGTGTCCCCGCTGCCATTTGCCGCCAATAAGCCCAAGTCGCGGCGTACCCGTCAGGCCACGCCCGCTCCGCTTCGTGCGCAGCCGCGACGCCGCGGCGTCTCGCGCGACTCGCAGCGGGGCCTTAAACATCTCCGTCGTACAGTCGCGCTAGACCGTTCGCCAAGAAACCGTCGCCGCGGCCCCGGGAAGAGACCTTGACCACGAACCCCTCCGAACCGCGCCCCTGGCGCAAGATTCTCGCCGCCTACCAGCGCCCCAGTCATGCCCGCTCGATTCTCGAGATCGTCCTGAGCGCCGCCCCGCTGGCGGCGATCTGGGCCGCCGCATGGGTGGCGGCCGTCTTCGGCCTCTGGTGGCTGGCCCTGCTGTTGTCCATTCCGGCCGCCGCCTTCCTGGTGCGGCTGTTCATGGTGCAACACGACTGCAGCCACCAGTCGTTCTTCCGCAGCCCGGCCGCCAACGACTGGACCGGCCGGCTGATCGGGGTGCTGACCATGACGCCCTATCACTGCTGGCGCCGGTCGCACGCCATCCACCACGCCACCTCCGGCGACCTCGACCGCCGGGGCCTGGGCGACATCGCCACCCTGACGGTGGCCGAGTACCGCGCCCTGTCATTGCTCAGGCGGATTGGCTATCGCCTGTATCGCAACCCGATCGTGCTGTTCGTGATCGGCCCGGCCTGGGTGTTCGTGATCGAGCAGCGCATGCCGATGGGCCTGATGAAGGAGGGCTGGAAGCCCTGGCTCAGCGCCATGGGCACCAATCTGGCCATCGCCGCCATCATCACCGCCGTCATCCTGCTGGGCGGCTGGAAGGGTCTGCTGCTGATCCACCTGCCGACCATCCTGCTGGCGGCCTCGATCGGGGTCTGGCTGTTCTACGTGCAGCACCAGTTCGAGAACGCCTACTGGGCGCGCAAGGGCGAGTGGGACCACACCACGGCCGCGCTGCACGGCAGCTCGCACTATGACCTGCCGCAGCCGCTGCGCTGGATGACCGCCAACATCGGGGTGCACCATGTGCATCACGTCGCCAGCCGCATTCCCTACTACCGCCTGACGCGGGTGCTGAAGGACCATCCCGAGTTGCGGAACGTCAGCCGGCTGGGCCTGATCGAGAGCTTCAAGACCGTCTCGCTGGCTCTGTGGGACGAGGGTGGCCGCCGGCTGATCTCGTTCCGCCAGCTGCGCCAGCTGCGGCGGGCCGAACGGGCGGCGGCCTAGAAGCCGCCCGCCCGGCGTCAGGCACAGCATCCCGGCTGTCAGACCTGCCCGCGGGCGGCCAGGCGGGCGACCTGCAGTTCCAGCCGCTTCACCTCGCGAATGATCTGGTTCTTGTGGATCTCCATCCAGAACCAGATCTTGATCAGCCCCAGCCCGACGAAGGCCATGACCGTGGCGGCGCCCCACAGGGCCATCTCGCGCGGGTCGGCCGCGGCGTAGAAGCGCGTGGCGAAGAACAGCCCGACCGCGAACAGGGCGAAGCCGCCGATCCAGCCGCCGATGTTGATCAGCCGGTTGGGGCCGGCGCCGAGGGTTGCCAGCGCCTGGAACAGCATCGGCTGCTCGCCGGAAAACGCCTCCAGCGCCCGGGCGTCCTCGGCGGACAGGGCCTGGCGAATGGCGTCGTCGATCTGGGTCATGTCTGACCTCCTTCCAGAATGGTCCTGAGGGCCGCCCGCGCGTGGTGCAGGCGGGATTTGACGGTGCCGACCGGAACGGCGGCGACGGCGGCGATGGTCTCCAGGTCGAGGTCCTCGCCGTAGAACAGGCTGGCCACCAGCCGCTGGTCGGCGGGCAGGCGCGCCAGGGCGGCCGTGAGATCGAGGCCGTCGTCGGAATCAGCGCCCTGGGACGGGGCGACCTGCGCCTTCAATCCCGCCCCCAGCCGCCGCATGCGGGCCCGCGACCGGATCAGATCGACGCACTTGCGGGTGGCGATGGCGTAGAGCCAGGCAGGGAACCGCGCGGGGTCGTCGAGTCGCTCCAGACCCCGGAGCGCCGCCAGCCAGGTCTCCTGCGTCACGTCCGCCGCCGCCTCCCGGTCGCCGAGGGTGCGGGCGACGTGGCGCGCAACCCGCGGCGACCAGCGACCGACCAGCTGCGCCAGCGCCGGCCGCGAGCCGTCGCGGGCGAGCAGAACGAGATATTCGTCGAGCACCTGATCGAGATCGCGGTCCAAGCCCAGCCTCCGGCCTTCCGGGGAATAGTCGCCCCGCCGCCGGAACGGGTTCAACGCAGGGATGCGATTTTCTCGGCGCCCGTGTCGGCGCGCGGCATACTGGTTCGTCCTGTGACGGAGAGAGGATCCGCCCGTGCTGTACGCCATCCTTTGTTACAACGCCGAAGACGTCGTCATGTCCTGGTCGCAGGAGGAGGACGACGCGGTCATGGCCGGACTCGACGTGGTCCACCAGCGGCTGAACGCCGAGAACAAGCTGGGGCCATCGCTGCGGCTGATGCCGACGACGGCCGCCACCACCCTGCACAAGAGCCAGGACCTGGTCGTCGACGGGCCCTACGCCGAGACCAAGGAACAGCTGCTGGGGCTCTATATCGTCGACATCTCCGGCCTCGACGAGGGTCTCGAGATCGCCCGCGAACTGGGCAAGGCCAATCCGGGCGGGGCCTATGAACTGCGACCGCTGCGCCTCTATCTGCCGGGCGCGTCGCTGGCATGATCGACATGGCCTGGATCGATGCGGCCCTGACCGGCGCCCGTCCCCAGGCCGTGGGGGCGCTGCTGCGCTATTTCCGCGATCTCGACACCGCCGAGGAGGCATTCCAGGACGCCTGCCTGCGGGCGCTGAAGAGCTGGCCGGTCAATGGCCCGCCGCGCGACCCGGCGGCCTGGCTGATCATGGTCGGCCGCAACGCCGGCATCGACGGGGCCCGGCGGCGCGCGAAACAGACGGTCCTGCCCGACGAGACGGTGCTGTCCGACATCGACGACGCCGAGACGCCGCTGGCCGAGCGGCTCGACG
>DAORNX010000304.1:0-3736 GCA_035441225.1 Caulobacter sp. | reverse complement strand
GGGTGCCAAGAACTTTCAACGGTGGACCGCAGTTCCGCTATCCCGCCGCCCGCGGGCTGGCTCTGGACCTGAAGGCCGACGGCGGGCTCCGCGCCCTCGCGATCGACGGCAAGGCCGTCCCGTTCCAGACCCGGCCGCGGGAATGGACGCGGATCCGGCTGACCGGGGCGGCGGGCGGCGAGTTGGTGATCACCCCGGCCAACCCGGGGCCGCTGGACGTCCGCTACGCGGTCAGCGAGCAAGGCTGGCCCGCCGGGGCGAGGCCGTTGCCGCCGAGGCCGGCCGACGTCATGGCGTTCGATCGGTCAGACTCCAGCGTCGTGATCGGAACCCTCTCCGCCGCGTTCTGACCGGGGAGGCGTCTCCGCCCACCTCTTGACTCGGCCCTATATTTCTATATTTCTCGAATAATAGATTTATAGGAGACCGCCATGAAGCGCCTGCACCTGCACATCGCCGTCGAGGACCTGACCCGCTCGATCGGCTTCTACTCCACCCTGTTCGGCTCCGAGCCCTCGGTGGTGAAGGACGACTACGCCAAGTGGATGCTCGAGGATCCGCGCGTGAACCTGGCCATCTCGCAGCGCGACCGCGTCGCGCCCGGTGTCGACCATGTCGGCGTGCAGGCCGAGAGCGCCGCCGAGCTGGCCGAGATGGCCACGCGGCTGAAGGCCGCCGGCGAGACGACCTTCGACCAGGAAGCCACCACCTGCTGCTACGCCAGGTCGGACAAGAGCTGGGTCACCGACCCGTCGGGCGTGCGCTGGGAGACCTTCCACACCCTCGGCGAGGCGACGACCTACGGCGAGGACGAGGTGATGCCGGCGGCGACGGCCGCGGGCGTGGCGAAGGCGAGTTGTTGCGGCTGAGTGCGTGGTTCGACACGCGCCTTTCGGGCGCTGCTCACCATAACTTAGAGGTGTGACGCGCCACCCCCGCACGTCATCCTGAGCAGGCCGCGTAGCGGCCGTGGCGAAGGACGCACAGCTGTCACAAAATTCGGCTATTCTCGAATCATGGAACAGACTGACGCCGTCGCCGCCCTGTCGGCCCTCGCCCATCCCGGCCGGCTGGCCGTCTTCCGCCTGCTGGTCAAGGCCGGGGCCGAAGGCCTGCCGGCCGGCCGCATCGCCGAGGCCACGGGCAGCCTCAGCAACACCCTGTCGGCCAACCTCAACATTCTGACCCAGGCGGGCCTGGCCCGCTCCCGGCGCGACGGCCGACAGATCATCTACACCGCCGACTACGACGTCATGCGCGACCTGCTGACCTTCCTGGTCGAGGACTGCTGCCAGGGCGAGCCGGCCATCTGTGGCCCGCTGGCGAGCATCGCCAGCGGCGCGAGCTGTGGCGCGAAGACCTGCTGATGACCCGGACCGTCCTGTTTCTCTGCACCGGCAACTCGGCGCGCTCGATCCTCGCCGAATGCATCCTCAACCGGCTCGGCGGCGGGCGGTTCAGGGCCTATTCGGCCGGCTCGATGCCGACCGGGACCGTCAATCCGCATGCGCTGCGCCTGCTCGAACAGATGAACCACCCGACCGACGGCCTGCGCTCGAAGTCGTGGGAGGAGTTCGATCGCGCCCACAATCCCGACGCGCCCGAGCTGAATTTTGTCTTCACCGTCTGCGACAACGCCGCCGGCGAGGTCTGCCCCGTCTGGCCCGGCCAGCCGATGACGGCCCACTGGGGCGTGCCCGATCCGGCCGCCGTGACCGGAAGCGACGCCGAGATCGGCCTGGCTTTCGCAGACGTCTATGGCCGGCTGCACAACCGCCTCGAACTGCTCGTCAACCTGCCGATGGCCAGCCTCGACCGGATGACCCTGCAGGCCCGCCTCGACGGCATCGGCAAGGCCTGACCATGTCCATCTTCGAACGCTATCTGACCCTGTGGGTCGCACTGTGCATCGTCGCCGGCGTAGCGCTCGGCCAGCTGTTTCCCGGCGCGGCCCAGGCCATCGGCGGGCTGGAGATCGCGCGCGTCAACCTGGCGGTCGCCGGCCTGATCTGGCTGATGATCATCCCGATGCTGATGAAGGTCGACTTCGGCGCCATGCGCCAGGTCGGCCGCCACTGGCGCGGCATCAGCGTGACGCTGTTCATCAACTGGGCGGTCAAGCCCTTCTCCATGGCCCTGCTGGCCTGGCTGTTCATCGGAACCCTGTTCCGGCCGCTGCTGCCGGCGGCGCAGATCGACAGCTACATCGCCGGCCTGATCATCCTGGCGGCCGCGCCGTGCACGGCCATGGTGTTCGTCTGGAGCAACCTGACGAAGGGCGAGCCGAACTTCACGCTAAGCCAGGTCGCGCTCAACGACACCATCATGGTCCTGGCCTTCGCCCCGATCGTGGCGCTGCTGCTCGGCCTGTCGGCCATCACCGTGCCGTGGGAGACGCTGCTGCTGTCGGTCGGCCTGTACATCGTCGTGCCGGTGATCATCGCCCAGGTCGTCCGCCGCATGCTGCTGGCCCGCGGGGCGCCGGCGCTGGAGCGCGCGCTGGGCCGCCTCGGACCGGTGTCGATCCTCGCGCTGCTGGCCACGCTGGTGCTGCTGTTCGCCTTCCAGGGCGAGCAGATCATCGCCCAGCCGATGGTCATCGCGCTGCTGGCCGTTCCGATCCTGATCCAGGTCTATTTTAACGCCGGTCTCGCCTACCTGCTGAACCGCGCGAGTGGCGAGGCCCACTGCGTGGCCGGACCCTCGGCCCTGATCGGGGCGAGCAACTTCTTCGAGCTGGCCGTCGCCGCGGCCATCAGCCTGTTCGGCTTCCAGTCCGGCGCCGCCCTGGCCACGGTGGTCGGGGTGCTGGTCGAGGTGCCGGTCATGCTGACCGTCGTGGCCATCGTGAATCGCTCACGGGACTGGTACGAACGCGGCCTGAAGTCTCCCGGAGCCACGCCATGACCAGCGCCGCTGTCACCATCTTTCACAACCCCGCCTGCGGCACCTCGCGCAACACCCTGGCCGCGATCCGGCAGTCGGGCGTCGAGCCGACCGTCGTCGAATACCTCAAGGCCGGCTGGACCCGGCCGCAACTCGAGGACCTGCTGGCGGCCATGGGCAAGACGCCGCGCGACATCCTGCGCGCGCGGGGCACGCCGGCGGAGGAACTGGGGTTGACCGATCCGGCGGCCACCGATGGGACCATTCTCGACGCCATGGTCGCCCATCCGATCCTCGTCGAGCGGCCGATCGTGCGCACGCCGCGCGGCGCGGCGCTGTGCCGGCCATCGGAAAAGGTGTTCGATCTGCTGGACTCGGCCCCCGCCGAATTCGTCAAGGAAGACGGCGAGCGCGTGACCCCCGGTCGCTGAACGCCGGGGCGTGACAAATAGGACGAAGCACCGAATATTACTTGCGTTTCGGGGGCGTGGCCGGGCATGACCGGCCCGCCGATTGCTGGGGGGCATCCCAGCCGTGCCATTCTGACGCTCGTACGGCATCGTAAACTGATGGGGGAACGATGCAGGAATTCGATCCCAGGCGCCCGACAGTCCGTTTCGCGCCGAAGGTTCTTGTGGCGCTGGCCGGTTTCGCGGTGCTCGGCGCCGGCTGGAGGCTGACCGCCGGCCCGACCGCGGGCGTCGTCCAGCCGCTCGATCCCGCCGCCCTCACCGCCCTGCAACACATCGCCTTCGCCCGCGCCGAGGCCCAGCCGGGCTTCGACCACGGCCAGAACATCAGTGTCGAGGTCCGCCCCGGCGAAACACTCGAGGCGGCCGTGCTGCGCAGC
>DAORNX010000303.1:0-3749 GCA_035441225.1 Caulobacter sp. | reverse complement strand
CGCCGGCCAGCAGGCGGCGGCGGCTGGTCGGGACCATGGCGCCCCTACTCCACACGCGGCAGCACCAGGGCCACCCTCAGGCCCGGACCGAAGCCGTTGTACTCGCCGGGGCCCTCGTCGAGCTCCAGCCGGCCGCCGTGGGCCTCGGCCACCGCGGCCACCAGCGACAACCCGAGTCCCGACCCCGGCTCGTTGCGGCTATTCTCCAGCCGGACAAACCGCTGCACCACCCTGGCGCGGTCTTCCAGCGGCACGCCGGGTCCATTGTCGGTAATTGAGAATTCGATCTCGCCGGACGAGCGCCGCCGGACGCGGACCATCACCGCTCCGCCGGCGGGGGTGTACTTGATGGCGTTGTCGATGATGTTGGCCAGCGCCTGGGCGAGGATCGGCCGGGCGGCCTTGACGGTCAGCTGCGGCGTCACCTCGGCCCGGAAGTCGATGCCCTTTTCCTCGCACAGCGGCTCGTAAAGCTCGGCCATGTCAGCGGCCAGCTGACCGGGATCGAACAGGGTCTGGTCCGGCGCGCTGCCGGCCGCCTGCAACCGGGCGATGGCCAGCACCGCATTGAAGGTCGTCAAGACGTTGTCGGCGTCATCGAGGGCCTGGACCAGCGCCTGTTTCGGGTCGCCCTTGCCCGCCTCGACCTCGATCAGCGCCGCCTCCATCCGCGCGCGCAGCCGGGTCAGCGGCGAACGCAGGTCATGGGCGATGGCGTCGCCGGCGTGTCGCAGCCCGCCCATCGAGCGTTCGAGTCGGTCGAGCATCTCGTTGAGCCCCTCGGCCAGCTCATCGTATTCATCCCGGGCGCCCCGCACCCGCGCCCGCGCCTTCAGGTCGCCGGCCCGGACGGCGGCCACGGTTTCATTCAGTCCGGCCATATGGCGGCTGACGTTGCGGCTGACGATCACCCCCCCGGCCAGACCAAGAAGGATGACCAGGGCCCCGGCGCCCCACAGCGCGCGGACAATGCCGGTGACGAATCCCTCGGATTCGCCGACGTCGGCGCCGACGAACAGCACCTCGCCGCCCTCCAGCCGTTCCTGCAGGCCGCGGGCCGGCCGCTTGACCTCGCCGCCGTCGGAGTCGGTGTCGGTGACCTGGAAGGTGGTCCAGTTCTCTCCCGGTTCCGGCGTTTCACCGATCGGCGACTCCTCGATCGAGCCGGTGATCCGCCTGCCCTGCCGGTCGAGCAGCAGATAGAGGAAAGGCCGTTCCCCCACGGCCCGCTCGATCAGGGCCTGGTTGAGCGAGGAGACCCCGCCGCGGCGATAGATCGCCTCCAGCGAATTCATCTCGCGGCGGATCTCGTCGTCGGCCCGACGGGTCACCTCCCCGGCCGTCGCCAGATAGGCATAGGCCAGGAAGGCGGCGGCCGCCGCGGCGAACATCGCCAGGAACAGCAGCGTCAGCCGGAACGGCGTGGTGCGAAATATCCGGGGCAGGCGCATGGCTGCGGCGCCGGCCCGCTAAGGGTCGAGCCGGTAGCCGGCGCCACGCACGGTCTGCAGCATCTGCCGTTCGAAACCCTTGTCGATCTTCGAGCGCAGGCGGGAGATGTGCACGTCGATGACATTGGTCTGGGGATCGAAATGGTATTCCCAGACCTTCTCCAGCAGCATGGTGCGGGTCACCGACTGGCCGGCGTGGCGCATCATGAACTCCAGCAGCTGGAATTCGCGCGGCTGCAGGTCGATCTCGGTCGTTCCGCGGTGCACGGTGCGGGCGATCAGGTTCATTTCAAGGTCGCCGACCTTGAGCGTGGTGGCCACGGCGCCGGTTTCGCGTCGGCGCGACAGGGCCTCGACACGGGCGATCAGTTCGGGAAAGGCGTAGGGCTTGACCAGGTAGTCGTCGGCGCCGGCCTTCAGGCCGTCAACCCGGTCGCCGACCTCGCCAAGGGCGGACAGGAACAGCACCGGCGTCGCATCGCCTTCGCGACGCAGGGTTTCGACGACCTGCACGCCGTTCATCTTGGGCATCATGCGATCGACGATCAGCACGTCGAAGCCACGCTTCTGGGCTTCGGCCAGGCCGGCGGCGCCATCGGCGGCGTGCAGGCAATCGTAACCGGCCTCGCCCAGGCCGCGCGCCATGGCCTCCGCTGCCTCGATATCATCCTCGATGATCAGGATTCGCATGGTTCGCCCCGATGTGGCCTGCGGAGAGAATCCGCCGACGCCGGCAAACTACCCCGCTCCCGGCGGCACGCTCAACATACGATAGTGTAATCCGCCGCCGACCACCCGGACCGCCGCCGGCCTGGCGACGGATCCGGGGATCGGCGAAGGGGGCCTAGTCGACCTTGACCGGCACCGAGGCCAGCTGGCCGCGGAACAGCACCGACAGCAGGATTGTCGGCCGGCCGGCCTTCCTGGCGGCCTCGACCGCCGCGGCCACATCCGCGGGGGTGCGCACGGCCTTGAGATTCACCGAGGTGATCACATTGCCCGTGGTGATGCCCCGTTCGGCGGCGTCGGAGTCGCCGCGCAGGCTCTCGATCAGCACGCCCTGGACATCGGCGGCGATGCCATACCGCTTGCGCGCCGCCGCATCGAGCGGCGTCAGGCCCATGCCCAGCACCTGCACCCGGGTCGCGCCGGGCGTCGCGGCGCCCTTGCCGCTGTTCTCGTCGGCGCCGGCGTCCGGCTGAAGGACGCTGGCCAGCTCATCGTTGGACGGCCGCACGCCCGAGCGGATGTCGATGAACCGCCTGTGACCGTCGCGCAGGATCTCCAGGCGCAGCACCTGGCCGGCCGCGCCGCGGGCGACTTCGCGGGTCAGGGCGGTGGAGGACTCCACCTTCACCCCGTTCACCGACACGACGATGTCGTCGATCATCAGCCCGGCCTTGGCCGCTGGGCCGCCGGCGGTGACAGCCTTGACCACCGCCGCCTTCAGATTGCCAAGGCCCAGCGCCTGCGACATTTCCGGCGTGAAGTTCTGGATCTGCGCCCCGATGTAGCCGCGCACCACCTTGCCGCCACTGATCAGCTGCTTGGTGATGCTGTCGGCCACGTCGGCCGGAATGGCGAAGCCGATGCCGACCGAGCCGCCGGTGGGCGAGAAAATGGCGCTGTTGACGCCGATCACCCGGCCATAGATGTCGAACGTCGGGCCGCCCGAGTTGCCGCGGTTGATCGGCGCGTCGATCTGCACGTAATCGACAAAACTCGAGGACTCGTCGTTGAGGTTGCGGCCGTAGGCCGACACGATGCCGGCGGTGGCGGTGCCGCCGAGACCGAAGGGGTTGCCAACGGCGATGACCCAGTCGCCGACGCGCGGCTTGGCCGCGTTCTCGAAGGTGACGAAGGTGAAGCCCGAGCCCTGCACCTTGATCACGGCCAGATCGGTGTTCTCGTCGCGGCCGACCAGGGTGGCCTTGAGCTCGCGCCCGTCCTTGAGCGTGACGTTGATCTCGTCGGCGCCCTCGATGACGTGGTTGTTGGTGACGATGTAGCCGTCGGCCGAGATCAGGAAGCCGGACCCGGAAGACTGTTGGCGGGGCCGCCCGCCCCCGCCGCTCTCGTCTTCAGGGCCCGCGCCGTTCTGGTCGTCGGGCTTTCCGTTGGGGCCGAACGGGAAGTTCGGCAGTCGCAGGGACCGGGCGTCGACGCGCGAGGTCACGTCGATCGACACCACGGCCGGCGAGACCTTTTCGAAGATGTCGGCGAACGACATCGGCGCGCCGGGCGGCGGCGCGAAGATCGCCGGCCCCGCGCCGGCCGTCCGCACCAGCTGGGCCGGCT
>DAORNX010000302.1:0-3752 GCA_035441225.1 Caulobacter sp. | reverse complement strand
GCGCGGCGGTGGTTGTGATGGCCGACGACTATGGCCGCGACCCCGTGCGCGGGACCCTGGTCGCCGCCACGCCCCGCGGGTTGACGCTGGCCCGCGAGGATCCGGCCGTCGGCCTGGTCCATGTGCACTTCCCGCGCGCGGGCTACATTGTCGTCCCGGGCTGAACCCCGGCGCGACACTAAACCGCAGGCTGAAGGCCGCTCGCAAAAACAAGCGTAAATCTGTGTCGGCTACCCAGGAGGCATGACCGCCTTCGCCTGCCTGCGGATACTTCCGCCCCCCGATCTGCACAGCCGCCCGGGCCTCGAAGGCCTGATCAACCGCTATGCCTGCGCCTTCC
Organism: Caulobacter sp.; assembly: GCA_035441225.1. Classification (GTDB taxonomy): domain Bacteria; phylum Pseudomonadota; class Alphaproteobacteria; order Caulobacterales; family Caulobacteraceae; genus Caulobacter. The sequence goes on along the minus strand of DAORNX010000302.1, from coordinate 3,412 downwards.
TGGAGGCCCGCTGGTCGTGGCCGAGGCGGTTCGAGGTGATGTCCCTGTCGGCCTTCCTGCTGGCCGATCCGCGCACCCCGAAGCTGGAGCAGAAGATCCTGCAGGATCTGGCCTACGACCTGCAGCTGCGGCTGTTCGGCTCGGGCGGCGCCGGCGAGGTCGAGCTGATCGTGTTCGAGGGGGAGCCGGGCGAGGTGGCCCGCTTCGCCAGCCTTGACCAGCATGAGGTGCGCAAGGCCGTCCGGAGCGAGTCGCTGGCGCCACCGCTGATGGGCCGCCTGACACGGATCACGGTCGACGACGTCCGGCCGATCGCGGTCCCGGGCTCACCCAATCCCGACCTTCCCGCGGCGCCGGTCCGGGCGACGGCGGATGCGGCGCCGGCGGCGCCCTGCTTCCAGGGCGTCTATTTCGCCGGACGGGAGGCGTTCGTCGGCTGCGCGGTGTCCAATCGCGAATCCGGCTTCAACCTGGTCGACGGCCTGCATCCCGCGCAGCGCGACATCGCCCGCGAGCATGACGCGGCGATCATCGCCATGGCGGTCGACCTGCTGGCGCGCCAGGCGCGGTTCTCGGGCATGTTCTATCTGCCCGTCTGCTATACCTCGCTCATTCACCGCCAGGAGCGCGAGGACTATCGGCACTGGCTGAACACCCTGCCGGAAACGCGTCGCAGCAACCTGGCGGTGTCGGTCTATGACACGCCGCGCGACCCGTCCTTCTCGGCCCTGTCCCAGGTCAAGGCGTTCCTCGACGCCTATTTCAAGGTCGTCGACCTGCAGACCGGCGATCCGGATTTCGCCGTCGAGCGGCTGGCGATCAAGGCCGTCCACAGCGTGACCCTGGTGTTGCCGGAGGCCAGCCAGCTGGCGCGGATCGCCGCCATCCGCCGCTTCGCCGAGCGCATCGACCTGTTCCGCCAGAAGCGCATCTGGCCGTCGATCTCCAACGTGCGCAACGCCGTGGAACTCGAGACCTGCCTGGCCCGTCGCATTCCGTTCATCAGCGGCCGGGCGGTGTCCGGACCGCTCAGCCATCCCGTCGGCCTGCTGAGCCTCGCGCCGGACCAGCTGCCGCTCGACGACCGGGCGCTGCATCAGGCGGCCATGCCGCCGCCGGCCCGCGCCGCTACAGCCTGAAGCCGCCCGCGTTGATCTTGTCGAAGGCGGCCTTGCTGATCCTGGTCCAGGCCTTCTTGACCGGATTGCGGAAGTACAGCGGATCGCGGACCCTGGCCGGGTCATAGCCCTCCTCGACCAGGTCGACCTTGCGGTACTTGAAGGTGCCCGTGGTTTCGATCTGGCGCTGCAGCCGCAGAAACAGCGGCTGGGCGTAGGACGGCAGTTCGCGGTCCACGTGATCCCAGAACGCCGTCAGGCTGAAGTCGTCGTCGATGGTCAGCGCGACCATGCCGGCCCGGCCGTCCTGGCCCGGCACGGCCACGCCGTAGACATTGGCCTCGAGCACGCCCGGCGCCTCGGCCAGGCGGTCGGCGACCTCGCCGGTGGAGACGTTCTCGCCCTTCCAGCGGAAGGTGTCGCCGATGCGGTCGACGAAATAGAAATAGCCCTCGGCATCCTGGCGCATGAGGTCGCCCGTGCGGAACCAGGCGTCGCCCTTCTCGAACACGTCGTGCAGCACCTTCTTCTCGGTCGCCGCCTTGTCGGCGTAGCCGGTGAAGTTGGTCCGCGGGTCGCTGGTGTCGATCTTGCCGATGCACTCGCCGATCTGGCCGGGGCCGCACTCGATGCAGCGGCCGTCCGCGCCGCGAACGGGCTGCTCGGTCTCGACGTCGAACTGCACCAGCCGCGCGTTGACCCGCTTCTTCAGCCATTTCGGCAACCGGCCGATCGCCCCGACATGGCCGTCGAAGTTGAACATCGACACATTGCCTTCGGTGGCGCCGTAGAACTCCAGCACCTGGGGAATGGCGAACCGCTGGACCAGCTGCTCCCAGACATCGGCGCGCAGGCCGTTGCCGAAGGCCAGCCGCAGCCTGTGGCTGCGCTCAAGCGGGTCTTCGGGCGCGTTGACGAGGTAGCGGCAGAGCTCGCCGATGTAGACGAACATCGTGCAGCCTTCGTCGTGCACGTCCTGCCAGAAGTGGGTCGTCGAGAACTTCTTGCGCAGCACGACCGAGCCGCCGGTCAGCAGGGCCGCGCCCATGCCGCAGAGCCCGCCCGTGGCGTGGTAGAGCGGCAGCACCTGGTAGATGCGGTCGGTCTCCACCGCTCCCGTCGCGCCGGCGAAGCCGCGCATGTAGAGCTGGGCGCGCATGTGATTGATGCGGGCGGCCTTGGGAAGGCCGGTGGTGCCGCTGGTGTAGATCCACAGCGCCGTGTCCTTGCCCCGCAGGTCGCCGCGGGCCGTCTCGCGGTCAGGTCGCAGGCTGCTGCAGCTCTTCAGCGCGGTGACCAGGTCGCGCCGGTCGCCCGACACCGGGCCGAGGGTCCATTGCGCCACATGCCGGGTCAGCTGGCCCCGCACGGCCTCGAAGGCGGCCGAGGTCTCGGCGTCGACCAGGCAGTGCAGGGCCCCAGAGATGTTCAGGCAGTGGGCCAGGGGGGCGCCGGTGAGGTTGTTGTTGATCAGGGCCGTGGCCACCCCGACCTTGGTCAGGCCGTACCAGATCGGCAGGTACTCGGCGCGGTTGGGCATGAACAGGGCGACCGTCTGGCCGCGGGTGACGCCCTGCTCCTTGGCCCAATGGGCGTAGCGATTGGCCAGGGCGTCCATCTCGCCGTAGGTCAGGGTCTTGCCTTCGAAGGTGATCGCCGGGCGATCCCGGTGCCGGTCGACCGACGCCTCGAGGTCGTCGCAGATCAGGTCGCGGCTGTCGGGCGCGATGGGCTTTACCCATTTGAGCGTGCGACCGAGGCCCTTGATGAACCTCACCTCGCGCGCGATCCGCGCCTTCAGCTTCATGATGCGCCCTCCGACCGGCCCCCCTCATTCGCCTGACGGGCGAACGAGGGTCAAGGCCAGCCTAGGGTTCAGGCGTTGCGGCCCGGTGAACGTGGCGCAAAGGGCGCACAGCGCGAGCCGCGCGGACGGCGAGTGTGGCCGAACCCGGGCGAGATGATGGCGAATAATCGTCCTGTATTCGCGCTTCGATTCCTCGATCCGGGAAGTCTTGAAGGTCGCGGTCGACCGGAAGGGCCGATCGATACAAGCAGCGGGAAGACACTGTAAATTCACACGCCCCCTTCGGTCCCTGTGGAACCTTCGCGCCGGCAGTCTCGTTGAGCAATCGACCAACATCGACAGAGAGGCCTGCCATGACCCTGGATCGTGACGCTGCCCGGGCGCTGTTCGACAACGCCCAACCGACGCCCGCCACCGCCGGCGGAGCCGCCTACGCCGCCGCGCCGTTCGCCGGCGCCGGGGATGCGACCGCGAGGGACCGCGTGAG
>DAORNX010000301.1:388-3762 GCA_035441225.1 Caulobacter sp. | reverse complement strand
AACCAGAACCTGTTCCGCGTCGCCAACGAGCGCACGACCTTCGCCGAGGCCTTCGGCATGGCCGACCAGGTGCTGCATTCGGGTGTCCGTTCGATTACCGACCTGATGGTCCTGCCCGGCCTGATCAATCTCGACTTCGCCGATGTCCGCACGGTCATGACCGAGATGGGCAAGGCGATGATGGGCACGGGCGAGGCGACCGGCGAGGATCGCGCCCTGATGGCCGCCCAGAACGCCATCCAGAACCCGCTGCTCGACGAAGTCTCGCTCAAGGGCGCCAAGGCGGTGCTGGTCAATGTGACCGGCGGCCTCGACATGACCCTGCTGGAAGTCGACGAGGCGGCCAACGCCATCACCGACCAGGTCGACCCGGAAGCCAACGTCATCTTCGGCGCGGCCTTCGATCCGGCGCTGGAAGGCTCGATCCGCGTGTCGGTGGTCGCCACCGGCATGGACGGGGCCTCGATCGCCGCGATCGAGCCGGCCCGGCCGCAGCGCGTCAACGCCACGGCCCGTCCGCTGATCGTCGAGCCGGTCCAGCCGATCGCCGCGGAACCCGCCTTTGAACCGGTTCGCGCCGCCGAGCCGGTCTACGCCGCCCCGCGCGAGCCCGAGCGCATCGAGCCCGAGCCCGTGTTCGAGGCCCGTCAGTCCGATCTCGGCTTCGATGCGCCGCTGATCCCGACTCCCCCGCCCGTGATCACGCCGCCGACCGTCCACGTCGCCCAGGCGGAGACCCCGCGTACGGTGATCGTCGACCCGCTGGTGGCCGAGGAGGACGAGCTGGACGCGCCGCTTTACGCCGACCCCCATTTCGAGGACAGCCGCCAGCAGCGGAAGGGCTTCCTGAGCCTGTTCGGTGGCCGGCCGCAGCAACAGCAGCCGCGCTACGAGGGACCGCCGACGATGCGCGCCGCCGGCCGTACCGGCGCCGCCGCGGCCGCGCCCCAGTTGCTGGAAGAGGCCCAGGTCGACGACGGCGAGGATCTCGAGATCCCCTCGTTCCTGCGTCGACTGGCCAACTAGCCCCACGCGGGAAAAGCCGGGCGACCGGCTCAACCGCCAGCATCACCGATCCCGGCCGGACTGTTTCAGTCTGGCCGGGATTTTTCATTTTTCCTCATAATTTCAATAGTTTCCAAGGGTAACAATCCGAAACAGGGATTGTTTTGCCGCGTTGCAGCATCGCCCTTAAATGGCACGTGGGGCGTTGAGCGGTCGCAGGTGACCCTCAGCAGATTGTCAAAGGGTCTCTCGTGTCCGTGTCGGCGTACCATCAGCATACCGTTGCCGGCCCCGTGATCTTCGCGGGCGTGGGCGTTCACACGGGCGCCCATGTCCGGGTCGCCGTGCGTCCCGCCGCGCCGAACGCCGGCATCACCTTCGTGCGCACCGACATCAGGGACGGCGACAACATCATCCGGGTTTCCGCCGAGGCCGTCGGCCAGACGCGTCTGGGCACGGTGATCGTCAACGACGCCGGGGCCAGCGTCTCGACGATCGAACACCTCATGGCGGCCATGTCGGCCCTGGCGATCGACAACGCGGTCGTCGAGCTGGACGGACCCGAGGTGCCAATTCTCGACGGGTCGGCCGAGGTGTTCATCCAGGTCCTGGATCGCGCCGGGCGTCGCCGCCAGGAGGCGCCCCGGCGCTTCATCGAGGTGCTGGAGCCGGTCGAGGTGATCGACGGCGACAAGTCCGCGACCCTGCTGCCCTGCGACAGCTTCGAGATGGCGTTCGAGATCGCCTTCGACTCGGCCCCGATCGGCCGCCAGCGCGTCGATCTGGAGATCACCGAGCAGTCATTCCGTGATGAACTGGCGGACTGCCGCACCTTCGGCTTCCTCAAGGATGTCGAAGCCCTGCGCGCGGCCGGCCTGGCGCGTGGCGCGTCGATGGAGAACGCCGTGGTGCTCGACGGCGACCGCGTGTTGAACCCGGAAGGCCTGCGCCGTCCGGACGAGTTCGTGCGCCACAAGGCCCTGGACGCCGTCGGCGACCTCTATGTCCTGGGCGCGCCGCTGATGGCCCGCTTCGAAGGGCTCTACGCCGGCCACGGCCTGAACAACCAGCTGGTGCGCGCGCTGATGGCCAATCCGCAAGCCTGGCGCGTCCGCACCTTCGCGCCGGAACTGGCCCAGGTCGGTTGAACGGATTCCGCCGCATTTGCGCCCGCCTTTGTGTGGTGTAGAAGCCGGGACTGCGCTCCGGGGCGCGCGAACTGGTTCGAGGTGAGGGTACGTGCTTCCTAGATCGACTGGCCGGGCGGCCCTTCTCATCCTCGCCATCGCCGTTTCGCTGACCGCGGCCGGCTGCGCGCGCGAAAAGCCCAAGCCGCGGCTGGCTTACGAGGAACGGCCCGTCGAGCTCCTGTATTCGACGGGCGCCTTCAAGCTCGACCAGCGCCGCTGGTCGGAGGCGGTCGCCTACTTCCAGGAGGTGGAGCGCCAGCATCCCTATTCGGAATGGTCCCGCCGGGCGATCCTGATGACCGCCTACGCCCACTACCAGGGCAACATGTACGCCGACGCGATCAAGGACTCGGAGCGGTTCATCCAGCTCTATCCGGGCAACGCCTCGGTGGTTTACGCCTACTATCTGAAGGCCATCTGCTATTTCGAGCAGATCGTCGATGTGGGTCGCGACCAGGCCGCCACCGAACAGGCCCTGACCTCGCTGAACGAGGTGATCCAGCGCTTCCCCCAGAGCGAATACGCGGCTGACGCCCGACTCAAGGTCGACATGGTCAACGACCAGCTCGCCGGCAAGGAAATGGCCATCGGCCGCTATTATCTGCGCCAGGGCCAGACCATCGCCGCCATCGGCCGGTTCCGCACCGTGGTCGACCGTTACCAGACCACGACCCACACGCCCGAGGCCCTTTATCGTCTCGTCGAGGCCTACCTGACCGTGGGCCTGATGCAGGAGGCCACGGCCAATGGCGCGGTGCTGGGCCACAACTTCCCGGGCGATCCCTGGTACAGCGACGCCTATGCGCTGCTGACCGACAAGGGGCTGCAGCCGGCCGTGGCGCCCAAGACGCCCGGCGCCAAGCGCAGCTACCTCGACCGGCTGCTCAATCGCGGCACGGCCTTGCCGCCCCCGGGCGAGCAGGCGCCTTCCGCCTCGCCGCCGGCCGACGCCGTCCAGCCGACCGCGACGCCGCCTGCGACCAAGCCTGAGAAAAAGGGCGTCCTGAGCCGGCTGTTCCGGCACTGACAACGGCCGAATTAGGCTAGACTGCCGGTCATGCTGATCGGGCTGGCCATTCGCGACGTCGTGCTGATCGAGGCGCTGGATCTCGCCATCGGACCGGGGCTGACCGCCCTGACCGGCGAGACCGGTGCCGGCAAGTCGATCATCCTCGACGC